>JADGHA010000501.1 GCA_019689695.1 Micromonosporaceae bacterium
GCGGTCATCGACGCGGTGCAGCTGGTCCGCCTGCCGTACCACCTCTCCTCGCTGACCCAGGCGGCGGCGCGGGCCGCGCTGGCGCACGCCGGGGCGCTGCTCGGCACGGTCGAGTCCATCAAGGCGGAGCGGGACCGCATCGTCTCCGAGCTGCGCGCCAGGAACTTCCAGGTGGCCGACAGCGACGCCAACTTCGTCCTGTTCGGACAGTTCGCCGACCAGGCGGCGGTCTGGCGGGCGCTGCTCGACCGCGGCGTCCTGGTCCGCGACGTCGGCGTGCCCGGCTGGCTGCGGGTGACCGCCGGCACCCCGGCCGAGACCGACGCGTTCCTGGCGGCCCTGCGGGAAGTGAGTCCACAGTGACCAGAACTGCGCGCGTGGAGCGCGGCACCGCCGAGACCAAGGTGCTCGTCGAGCTCGACCTGGACGGCGGCGGCACAGCCGACGTGACGACCGGCGTCGGCTTCTTCGACCACATGCTGGGCCAGATCGCCAAGCACGGTGGCTTCGACCTCACCGTGCACACCACCGGAGATCTGGAGGTCGACGCGCACCACACGGTCGAGGACACCGCTTTGGCGTTGGGCGCCGCCTTCGCCCAGGCGCTCGGCGACAAGGCCGGCATCCGACGGTACGGGGACGCGCTGATCCCGCTCGACGAGGTGCTGGTGCGGGCCGCCGTTGACCTGTCCGGCCGGCCGTACGTGGTGCACGAGGAGCCGGCGGACCTGCCGCCGTACATCTTCGGCTCCGGTGTCGCCTTTCCCACCAGCCTGACCCGGCACGTCTGGGAGTCGTTCGGGCACGCCGCCCGGGTGACCCTGCACGTGTCGGTGCTGCGCGCCGCCCGCCCAGGCCAGCAGCCGGACGCCCACCACGTGGTGGAGGCGCAGTTCAAGGCGGTGGCCCGCGCGCTGCGCGCCGCGGCCGCCCCCGACCCGCGCGCCGGCGGCGTGCCGAGCACCAAGGGCGTGCTATGAGGAACGCGCTGCCACCGCTGCTGTTCCTGCTCGCCGGCGTGCTGGTCGGCGGCGCGGTCTCGCTCCACCGGCAGGGCGCGGCGCGCGGTGTGACCGGTGTGGTCGGGCTGCTCGCCGTGGCCGCCCTGGCCGGCGGGATCCTGTGGCTGCTACCGGGGGAGGCATGATGCCGACGGTCGTGATCCTGGACTACGGCTCGGGGAACCTGCGTTCGGCCGAGCGCGCGGTCGCCCGCGCCGGAGCCGAGGTGAAGGTGACCTCGGACCTGGCCGCGGCCGAGGCCGCCGACGGTCTGGTGGTGCCGGGCGTGGGCGCGTTCGCCGCCTGCATGGCCGGCATCGACGCGCTCGGGGCCCGGCAGGTGATCGCCGCCCGGGTGGCCGCCGGCCGCCCGGTGCTCGGCATCTGCGTCGGCATGCAGGTGCTCTTCGAGTACGGAGACGAGCACGGCGTGGTCACCAAGGGGCTGGGCCTGCTGCCCGGCGGGGTGGCCCGGCTGACCGCGCCGCGGGTGCCGCACATGGGCTGGAACAGCGTCGAGCCGCCGCCGGGCTCCACGCTGTTCGCCGGCATGCCGGCCAACGCCCGGTTCTACTTCGTCCACTCGTACGCGCCGCAGCCGACTCCGCGGCTGCTGGACGGGGCACTGGTGACCCGCACGACACACGGCGAGGAGTTCGTGTCCGCGGTGGAGAAGGGCCGGATCGCCGCCACGCAGTTCCACCCGGAGAAATCCGGCGACTGCGGCGCCCGCCTGCTGCGCAACTGGGTGGCGACACTGTGAGCCTCACCCTGCTGCCCGCGGTGGACGTGGCCGGCGGCCAGGCGGTCCGCTTGGTGCAGGGCGCCGCCGGCTCCGAGACCGGCTACGGCGACCCGCTGGAGGCGGCGCTGGCCTGGCAGCGCGACGGCGCCTCCTGGGTGCACCTGGTCGACCTGGACGCCGCGTTCGGCCGCGGCTCCAACGCCGAGCTGATCGCCGAGGTGGTGGGCCGGCTGGACGTCAACGTGGAGTTGTCCGGCGGCATCCGCGACGACGAGTCGCTGCGCGCGGCGCTGGCCACCGGCGCGGCCCGGGTGAACATCGGCACCGCCGCGCTGGAGAATCCACAGTGGTGCGACCGGGTGGTCGGCGAGTACGGCGACCGGGTGGCGATCGGGCTGGACGTGCGCGGGCGCACCCTGTCCGCGCGTGGCTGGACGCGCGACGGGGGAGACCTCTACGAGGTCCTGGAGCGGCTGGACAAGGCGGGCTGCGCGCGCTACGTGGTGACCGACATCCTCAAGGACGGCACCATGCGCGGCCCCAACCTGGACCTGCTGCGGGACGTCTGCGCGCACACCCCGGCACCGGTGATCGCCTCCGGCGGCGTATCCACGTTGGACGACCTGCGGGCGCTGGCCGCGCTGGAGCCGATCGGCGTGGAGGGCGTCATCACCGGCAAGGCGCTGTACGCGGGGGCGTTCACCGTCGCGGAAGCTCTCGAGGTCCTGAACTCGCAGGGTAGGTGACCGCCGGCCGGGTGCCGCCGGTTCCCGGCGATGGTGCGGGCCAGCTGTCGATCGATGTGGCTATCGCCGTGCGGCGTTGCAGCCGCCACGCTACCCGGGCCTCCTCACCGCCGGATCGGCAAGATCTGCGGGGATGAGGCTGTAGATCGCGAAGTCGCCTCGGCCGGCCCGGGTGAGGGCGGCGTTGCGCAGGATTCCCTCGAACTGGAACCCGGCCGCCTCCGCCACGCGCCGCGAGGCGACGTTGTCCACGACGGCGGCCAGCGTGACACGGGCAAAGCCGAGCGCCGTCAACGCCCAGGTGGCGACCGCCCGGGCCGCTTCCGCGGCATAGCCGTTGCCCCGGCCCCACGGCGCCGTCCAGTAGTGGATCTCGGTGACCATCGCGGTCCAGTCCGTCCGGATGAGGGCCACGTGGCCGACGAGCCGCGACTCGCCGCGCCGGAC
>JADGHA010000502.1 GCA_019689695.1 Micromonosporaceae bacterium
CTGACCGGCACCCGTAGCTCGATGAGCAGCTCACCCGGCCCGACCGCGGTCTCGTACGGTCCTACGTGGAACTCGTGGATGGGCACCTGCCGCACCCCGTCCGGGCCCCGGATCACGGCGACCGCGCCGACCGCGGCGAACGCCGCGGAGAGGTCCTCGGACGGGTCGGCCTGGCACAGCGAGCCGCCGACGGTGCCCCGGTTGCGCACGATCGGGTCGGCGATGACCCGTTCCGCGTCGTGGAAGATGGGATAGTGCTCGCCGACGACCGGCGAAGCGAGCAGCTCGGCGTGCCGGGTGAGCGCCCCGATGCGCAACGCGTCGCCCTCCAGCCGGATGAAGGACAGCTCAGCCAGGTCGTTGATGTCGATCAGGGCCTCCGGCCGGGCCAGCCGCAGCTTCATCATCGGGATCAGGCTGTGGCCGCCGGCCACCACCCGGGCCTGGGCACCCCACCGGGCCAGCAGCTGCAGCGCGTGCTCGACGCTGGTGGCCCGCTCGTACTCGAAGTGTGCCGGTACCTGCATGCGGGCAGCCTGCCGCTCGCCCGTACGGAGGACAATCGCCCGATAAGCATTCGGTTAAGTTCGTCTTGTGACCCTCACGCAGCTCAGCGCGTTCGTCATGGTCGCGCGGCTGGGCTCGGTGCGCGCCGCCGCGGACATCCTCGGCGTGAGCGAGCCGGCCGTGTCACAGGCGCTCGCCGCGCTGCGCGCGCATCTCGGCGACAAGCTGATCGTCCGCGAGGGCAACGCGATGGCGCTCACGCCGGGCGGCAGCCGGCTGCTCGGCGTGGCCGCGCAGATGGTGGCGCTCGGCGCCGAGGCCGAGGCCGCGGTGCGCGACGCCAAGGGGGCGCCGGCCCAGCTCCGGGTCGCGGTGACCAGCGTGATCGCCGAGTTCGTGGCCACCCCGCTGCTGGACGCGTTCGCCCAGCGGTCCGCCGGCACCATCGAGGCGTCCTCCGGCGTGGCCACCACGGAGGAGATGCGGGCGCTGATCCCCAACCGGCTGGCCGATGTCGCGCTCGGCCCGTACCTGGGCGGGGACGACCCGACCATGCTGTCCGAGCCGGTGCTGCGCTACCAGCTGGTCGCGGTCGCCGCGGCCGGGTTCCGCCCGCGTGGCCGGCCCGGCCAGTGGCCGTGGCTGGTCGACCCGTCCGGCACCGACCCGGGCAGCGACGTGCGGCGGCTGCTGGCCCGGCTGCGGGTGCCCGAGTCGCGCATCCGGGTCTTCCCGAACCAGACCGCGGCGTGGGCGGCGGCCGCCGACGGCGCCGGGGTCGCGCCCGCGGTGGCGAGCCTGGTCGGCCGCCAGGTGCGCCGCGGCGAGCTGCAGGTGGTGGCGACCGAGGCCACCCCGGCCGACGCCCGCTGGCATGTCACCACGCTCGCCGCCGACCGCCGCGGGCCGGCCGCGCGCAGTTTCCGCACCTTCCTCAGTACGCCGCTGGCGATGCAGCTGATGTGCTCACCCGGCTCCGGCGTGCCGCCGTCCCGGTTCCGCCCGCCGGTCTACGTCACGATCTGGAGCTAGGGCGACCGCGGAAGGGGCGGATCCGTCAGTTCCGGGTCCGGCTCCGCGGCGAGGCCGTCCACAAGGGTCTGCGCGGGCACCGGCACGTGCCCTGGAGAGCGACCGGTCCCCGCTCTTGCCATGCGACACATCGATGAACGATCATAAGTCAATTAGCCTCCACTCCCGCGTCCCAGGGAGGACACCATGGCCGAGGCAACGCAGATTCCTGCCGAACAGATCCCCACCCGTCAGTTGGGCGTCAGCCGTCCTCCACTCGCCGTCACCGACCTCCCGGAGCCGGAGGAGGTGTTCCAGGTCCGCCGGATCGGGCTGCGCGAACTGTTCGCGTACGTGGTAGGCCCGAGCCTGATCGCGCTGGGCATCTCCATCGGCAGCGGTGAATGGCTGCTCGGTCCGCAGGCCGTCGGCCAGTTCGGCTTCGTCGGCGTGGGCTGGGTCATCCTGGTCTCCGCGGTGCTGCAGACGTTCTACAACGTGGAGTCCGCGCGCTACGTGGTCGCCACCGGGGAGTCGCCGGTGGTCGGCTGGGGGCGGGTGCCGCCCGGCTTCCTGCTGTGGGTCCCGCTCTCCGTGTTCGTCGTGATCTTCGCGTTCATCGCCGGCGGCTGGGCGGCCTCGGCCGGCCAGGGGCTCTACACCCTGGTGCACGGCGAGACCGCGGCCTCCGGTGCCGAGGAGCCGCGGCTGTGGGCGATCGCCCTCCTGGTGGTGGTCTTCGCCATCGCGGCCTCGGCCCGCCGGATCAGCCGCGCGCTGGAGCTGGCCAACTGGGTGATGGTGGGTTCCATTCTGGTCAGCCTGGTCCTCATCGACCTGTTCGTGGTGCCGTGGGGCCTGTGGTGGGACGGCATCCGGGGCTTCTTCACCCCGGCCGCGCCGCCGGACGGAATCACCGCGACCCAGCTGGGCGGGCTCGCCGGCTTCACCGCCCTCGCCTCCGGCCTGAACTGGTACGTGATGGGCCACTACCGGGACAAGGGCTACGGCATGGGGTACCGCAGCGGGTTCATCTCCGGGCTGCGCGGTGAGCGCAGGGAGCTTGCCGCGGTCGGGTTCACCTTCCCGGAGGACGCCGCCAACACCCGTCGCTGGCGGCGCTGGTACCGGCTGCTGCTGACCGACATGTGGGGAGTCTTCTTCATCGGCGCCATGCTCGGCATGCTGCTGCCCACCATCCTCATGGCGCACGCGGTCGAGCAGACCGGCGAGCGGCCGTCGACGGCGAGCGTGCCCACCTTCGTGGCGACCGCGCTGGACCAGGAGTACGGCCGGGGCCTGTTCTACCTGGCGCTGGTCATCGGGGTCCTGATCCTGTTCAGCACCCAGCTGGGCATCTTCGAGGCGATGGTGCGGGTGACCACGGACGCCGCGCACGGCACCAGCCCACGGCTGCGCCG
>JADGHA010000503.1 GCA_019689695.1 Micromonosporaceae bacterium
CGACTTTCATGAGGGCCTCGTGGGCTCGCAGTTGTTAAAAAGAGACTGTGCGGGAGGGAGGCGAAGGCGGGTGGGGGTTCATTGGAACCGCTCGCGGGTGATGGCGAGCGCCCGGCCGACCATCTCGACCAGCGACCCCTCCGGCTGGTCGAGCCAGAGCTGGGTGGCCACCCGCAGGGTGGTCAGCAACGATGCGGCGAGCAGCCGAGCCCGCAGCTGTGCGTCGGGGTCGCCCGGCATCCGGCGGACGATCTCGGCCGCCAGCTCCCGCTCGGCGGTCGCGAAGGCGGCGACCTGGGCGGCGAGCAGGGCCGGGTGGCGGCGCAGCGGCCGGGTCTGGAACAGCCGGCCGGCGTAGTCGTCAGGGTCCTCCGCGGTGAGCTGCTCGGCGGCCCGGGTGAGCGCGGTCCAGGGCGGCTCGCTCGCCGGGCGGGCGTGCACCAGGTCCAGCAGCCGCCGGACCCGCATCTCGTCGCCGTACAGCAGGGCCTGCTCCTTGCCGGTGAAGTAGTTGGAGAAGGTGCGCCGGGAAACCCCTGCGGCGTCGGCGATGGCCTCGACCGTCACGTTGTCCACCCCGCGCTGCACGGCGAGGCGCACCGCGGCCTCGTGCAGGGCCTGGCGGGTCGCCGTCTTCTTACGCTCGCGAAGTCCGACCGGGCTGGTCACCCCTGAAGCGTACGCGCGACGGCCACGATTCCCGAAGGGCAAACTTGCGCAGTGCGCAAGTTCGGCGGATGCTTGAGCCTGCGCCTTTGTGTGCTTGAGCCTGCACCTTGATGTCCTGGAGGCCCAACCGAATGACCGCGCCCGCACGTGCCGAGCCCGGCGCGATGGACCACCGTCAGATCCTGGAGGCCCTCAGCGGGCTCCTGCTGGTCCTGTTCGTCGCGATGCTCAGTGCCACGGTCGTGTCCACCGCCCTCCCGAAGATCATCGGCGCGCTGAACGGCAGCCAGACCCAGTACACCTGGGTGGTCACCGCGACGCTGCTCACCTCGACCGCCACGACCCCGATCTGGGGCAAGCTGGCCGACCTGTTCAGCAAGAAGCTGCTGGTCCAGATCGCGATCGTGGTCTTCGCGGTCGGCTCGGTGCTCGCCGGACTCTCGCGCGACGCCGGGGAGCTGATCGCCGCCCGCGCATTCCAGGGCGTCGGCGTCGGCGGCCTGCAGGCCATGGTCCAGATCGTCATCGCGGCGATCATCCCGCCCCGGCAGCGCGGTCGCTACAACGGCTACCTCGGCGGGGTGATGGCTCTGGCCACGGTGGGCGGCCCGCTGCTCGGCGGCCTGATCGTGGACACCTCCTGGCTCGGCTGGCGCTGGTGCTTCTTCGTCGGCGTCCCCGTCGCGGTGATCGCCCTGCTCCTGCTACAGGCGACCCTGCACGTGCCCACCATTCGTCGCGAGGTGAAGATCGACTATCTGGGCGCCACGCTGATCACCGCCGGGGTGAGCATCCTGCTCGTCTGGGTGTCCTTCGTGGACGACTCGTTCGCCTGGCTGTCCTGGCAGACCGCGGCCATGGTCGGCGCCTCGGCGGTGCTGCTCGCCCTCGCCGTACGGGTGGAGGCGCGGGCCGCCGAGCCGGTCGTACCACTGAAGATCATCCGGGAGCGCACCACCGCGCTGGCCATCCTGGCCAGCCTCGCGGTCGGCATGGCGATGTTCGGCGGCGCGGTCTTCCTCGGCCAGTACTTCCAGGTCGGCCGCGGGTACAGCCCGACCGAGTCCGGCCTGCTCACCATCCCGCTGATGGGTGGGGTGGCGCTGTCGTCCATTGTGGTCGGAAGGCTGATCACCGCGACCGGCCGCATCAAGCCGTACATCGTGGCCGGCGCCGTCGTGCTGGTCGGCGGCTTCGCGATGCTGTCCATTCTCGACCACGCCACGCCGCTCGCCTATGTCGGCGTGTCGATGTTCGCGGTCGGCGTCGGTGTCGGCATGACCATGCAGAACCTGGTGCTCGCCGTGCAGAACACGGTCGCGCTGCGGGACATCGGTGCGGCCAGCTCCTCGGTGGCCTTCTTCCGGTCGCTCGGCGGCACCACCGGCGTCTCCGTGCTCGGCGCCATCCTGGCCCATCGGGTCACCGATCGCATCACGCACGACCTGGCGGCGGCGGGCGTGCCGGCCTCCGGCGGCGGCGGCTCCAGCAACCTCAACCTCGACGCGCTGCCGCCCGCGGTGCAGCACATCGTACGGGTCGCCTACGGCGACGCCACCGGCCACATCTTCCTGGTCTCTGCCGTCATCGCCGTGGTCGGCGTCATCGCCGCCATCCTGCTCAAGCCACGACCGCTGCGCACCAGCCTGGACCTGGCGCAGCCGGCCGCCACCGCCGAGGGCGTCGGCGCTGAGCCCGTCGAGGGCACCGGCGGTGAGCCCGGGACGCAGCCTACAGTGACACCAACGAGAGCCCGGTAGGCCAGGAGGAGGGCCGGACAGCGATGACCACGCCCGCGGACTCGCCGCCCGCCGCCTCGGCCGCGGTCGAACGCTACGGGCCGCGGTGGGTGCCGCCACCGTTCGAGCGCGGTACCGATGGACCGCGGGTGATCCTGGTCGGCGTCGATGGCTCGGATACTTCGATGCGCGCGGCCGCGTACGCCTGCGGGCTCGCCCGCCGGCAGCGCTGCCACCTGGTCGTCGCCTACGTCATCGCACCCTCGGCCTTTGCCTGGGCGATCCCCGGGGCCGGCGCGCTGCTGCAGAGCACGCTCGACGAGGTGGAGGCCGACCTGCGGCGCGAGATCCGGCGGCTGGCCGAGGAGGCCCGGATCCCGGTCAGCTTCCTGAGCCGACGCGGCAGCCCCTACCCGTGCCTGCGCGAGATGGCGGACGAGGTCAAGGCGGACATCGTGGTGGTCGGCGCCTCCGCCCACCGCGGGCACCGCCTGGTCGGCTCGATCGGCACCCGCCTGGTGCGCCTGGG
>JADGHA010000504.1 GCA_019689695.1 Micromonosporaceae bacterium
GCGCGCGTGATGGGCAGCTACTCTCATCGCCCAGGGGGGCGCGCCCGGGCGCGCCCCCTTCGCCTACTGTGGGCTGGCGCCTACTGTGGGCTGGCGAAACCGGGCAGCCACCGTTCCAAAATGGACCGGTACGGCGCCTTCGCCTCGAGCTGGCACAGCACACCGATCGAGCCGAGCGTCACCCGGTGGATGAGCAGGTACGCCGGCGGCAGGTTCAGGTTGCGGCCCAGCTGGTACGCCGGGCTGCGCGGGCTGGCCAGCCGGGCCGCCTCGGTGCGCAGCCACGAGCGGGTGAACCGGAACTCCTCGGTGGCGACCGGGTCGAGTATCGGCCGCAGGTACGCCAGGACGGCTTGCGCGTCGATCTCCAAGTCCGGTTTCACGAAGCCCTCGTCCCGCAGGCCGGCCAGCACGGCGTCCGCGTCGCCCGCCAGGGCCAGCCGGGCCAGCCGGCCGATCGGCTCGGGATGCCCCTCGGGCAGCCGGGCCACCGCGCCGAAGTCGACCACGCCGAGCCGGCCGTCCGCCAGCATCCGGAAGTTGCCGGGGTGCGGGTCGGCGTGCAGCAGCCGGGCCCGCTGCGGCGCCGAGAAGTGCAGCGTGGCCAGCAGCCGGCCGGCCTCGTCCCGCTGGTCCGGAGTCCCGCCGGCGATGATGGCGGACAGCGGGGTGCCGTCGACCCATTCGGTCACCAGGACGCGGGGCGCCGCGGCCACCACCCGCGGCACGAAGATCTCCTCGTCACCCTTGTACGCCGCGGCGAATGCCTTCTGGGACGCGGCCTCCAGCTCGTAGTCCAGCTCCTCGGTGACCCGGGCGCGCAGCTCGGCGACGAGCGGCTTGACGTCCAGCCCGGGCTGGAGGATGCGGAACAGCCCGGCCATCCGGGCGAGCTGGTTCAGGTCGGCGATGAGCGCATCGCCGGCGCCCGGGTACTGCACCTTCACCGCGACCGGGCGCCCACCGCCCTTGGCCCGGGTCTTCCACACCGCCCGGTGCACCTGCCCGATGCTCGCCGCGGCCGCGGGAGTGTCGTCGAACTCGGCGAATCGCCGCCGCCAGTCCGGCCCGAGCTGTTCGGCGAGCACCCGGTGGACGCTCGCCGCCGGCAACGGCGGTGCGGCCTCCTGCAGCCGGGTCAGCGCCTGGCGGTACGGCCCGGCCAGGTCCTCCGGCAGTGCCGCCTCGAAGACCGACAGCGCCTGGCCCAGCTTCATCGCGCCGCCCTTGAGCTGTCCCAGCACGCTGAACAGCTGCTCCGCGGTGCGCTGCTGGACCTCCGCCGAGATCACCTCGGAGGCCATGCCGGTGACCCGTTTGCCGATGCCGAGGGCGGCCCGGCCGGCGAACCCGAGGGGCAGCGCGGCGAGCTTGGCGGTGCGGGTGACGGCCCGCCGGGGAATGTCGCTCACCTCGCCATTCTTCCCGATCTCGGGATGCGGCCCGCCCACTCTCTCAGCCCCGCCCGCCATCTCGCGGTTGATCATGGCGTGAGTAGCGACAAAGCGGGCATTTTCCATCGCCAGCGTCATGATCGACCGGAGGAGGATCTGCGGGTGCGGCGGGTGCAGTCGCACTCCGGATGGGGCGGCCACGTCCGCCGCCGGTGCCGTCCCGGGGCTGCGATCTCGACGGTCGCGCCGAGCGTCTGGGGATCATCCCATCCGCTGCCGGCGACCCGACCGTCCAGGTAGCGCAGTACCTCGGCGACGGCGAAACTCGCCGCCGCGAGCACCGTCGGTGCGGCGCACGGCTCATCGCCACCCGGCGCCGCGTCGGCCGGCGTGGTCGCCAGCTGCGCGGCCAGCGCCGGCCAGGCCGGGTCGCGGTCGCTGCGGTGCAGGTCGAGGCAGTTGAGGCAGGGGGAGCCGGCCGGCGGCACCAGCGGGCCGACGATGGCGGTGCCATCGCGTACGGTGGCGCTCAGATGCGCCAGCCGGTAGCGGGCGTACCTGGCCGCGTGCAGGCGCGCCGGCCCGGGCATTCCGGTCTGCACCACGAAGCTCGCCTCGCCGCGGCGGATCGGCCGCGTGTCGGTGCCCGGCACCGTCCGCTGGATCGCCTCCGCGACCGCCGCCGAGCGGGGCCGGCCGAGGTCCGCCGCGAGCAGCCCGGCGGTGAGCGTGTCGCCCGGCCCGACCGTACCGTCCAGGGCCGGGTTGACCTGGCCGATCCCCGCGTGCGCGAGCGCGACGGCCACGGCCGGACCCAGCCGGCCGCGCCCGACCACGACGACCCGCGCGGCGGCCCGGTGGCGCAGGATCTGGGCCGGCGTGGCCGCCGTCCGCGAGCCGGCCGGGACGGGCCGGCGCGCCGGCGCACCGGCGGTGCGCAGGGCGAGTGCGGCCGCCTCGGCGGTCAGCCGCCGCCGTACCGGCGGGGCCAACTGGCCGGGCATCAGGGCTTGCGCGCCGACCACCAGGCCGGCGGAGCACAGTGTCTCCAGGAAGGCGCGCGCGTCCGCCTCGGACACCCCGTACCGGGCCGCGCGCGCGAGCACGGCCCGCTCGGAGTGTGCGCCGTCGAGCAGGTCGAGCAGCTTCGCGACGGCCGGGTTCGCCAGCTCGAGGACGACCGCGCGATCTGGGTCGACGCCGAGCTGGAGCAGGTGCGGGGTACGCCAGAGCCGGCGCAGGCCGGGGAGCAGCGTCGGGCGCTGCAGGGCCGGCCGGGAGGTGAACGTGTCCATGGCGCAACACCGTGTCACCCGATGCCGGGTTACCCCTGGGCGTTATCCACAGCAGCGCAGCGCCGCGCCCCGCACTATCCACAGCGGAGGGGCTGGTTATCCACAGATACGGCCATCCTGAGTCGTGGTTCCGACATAACGGAACGTGTCGAAACGACGACAGACCTGCCGGGGCCGGCGGCGCCGGCCCCCCCGCCCCCGGGCGGGGCCGCCCCGGCCGGGCCCGGGGGCGGGGGGCCCCGCGC
>JADGHA010000027.1 GCA_019689695.1 Micromonosporaceae bacterium
CCGCCCCGCCCGCGGCCCCTACACCCCGCCCCGGTCCCGGCCCGCGGACCCGGGTACGCGGCCGGCCACGACGGGGAGCGATCCCCGATGCGGTGCCGCTGCGGCGCCCATACGGTCGGTGACGGAGCTGGAGCACGCACCCCTCCAGCTCCACACTTCGCCTCTGATCAGCCCTGCACCGTTCACCTGAGGAGATATGGATGGACTCCGGCCAGACCCTGCACGACTTCGTGCTCAACCTGCTCAGTGACCCGGCCGCGCGCACCGCCTTTGAGCTGGACCCCGAGGCCGCGCTGCGCGACGCCGGGCTGAGCGACATCACCGCGGTGGACGTCCAGGACGTCATCCCGCTGGTCATCGACTACGTGCCCACCGGCGGCCTGGCCGACCTGGACACCGGCCAGCTCGGGCCCTCCGCGCTGGACGCCGGCCCGGCCGGCGCGGTCCAACAGCTGCAGCTGGTCACCCAGCAGCTGCCGCTGCTCGGCGGCCCGAGCGCCACCGAGGTGAACGCCGCCGCCGCCGGCACCCTGACCGCCGGTTCGGTGGGGCTGGACTCGTGGGTGTCCGCCTCGGCCTCCGCGGACGAGGCCAGCGTGTCGGCCGGTGTCGAGCCGCCCGGCGGGGACGCGTTCGACGTGTCGCAGGACCTGACGGTCACGCTGGACGCGCCCGCGCTGGACGGCGCCGCGGTCGACCTGGGCACGGCCGAGGTGACCTCGGGCGGGACGGTCGACATGGGCGGCACCGGCGGCCTGGACCTGGGCGGCACCCTCACCGGCCTGACCGGCACCGTGGACGGCGTCACCGGCAGCCTCGACGTGACCGGCACGCTGGACGGCGTCACCGGCGGGCTGGCCGGTGGCCTCACCGACGGCCTCGGCCTCGACCTGGACCACCCGACCAGCTCGCCGGCGCTGGCCCCGGCCGAGCAGACCGTCCACGGCGCGGTCTCCGGCGTCCACGGCGCGGTCTCCGGCGTCACCGGCACGGTCGACGGCGTGGGTGCCGGCGGCCTGACCGGCACCGTGGACGACGCCACGCAGCACCTGCCGGCCGGCGGCGTCGTCGGTGACGTCACCGACCTGCTGTTCTGACCACTACTGCCCCACGCGTCTCCTCCCTCGACCCGTCAGCGGGGCTGGGTCCGAGTCCCTCCCAGGTCCACGGACCCGGCCCCGCTGGTGGTCTTGTGACGCATGACGCGCGGCGCAGGTGAACTGCCCTGCGTCCTATCTGCACCGGATGACCCGCACTTGCCAACTAGCCGGGAATCAGCAGAATGATGCCGTGAGCGCGCCCCCCTGGCTCGACCTCCTGGATGAGACCATCCGGGTGTGCGGGACGCGCGGGCGGCCGGACCTCGCCGAGCGGCTGCGCCAGCGGCGGACCAGGCTGCTGGAGGGCACGCTGCGCGTCCTCGTCGTCGGGGCACCGCGGCACGGCAAGAGCCAACTGATCAACGCGCTGGTGAATGCCCCGGTATGCGCCGTGGGTGACGGCGTCACCACGCTCATCCCCACCGTCATCCGGTACGGGGCGACGCCGGCCGCCGAGATGGTCGCCGCGAGCACCGGCGAGCGGGTGCCGATGCCTGTCGAGCAGGTCGCCGCCAGCGTCGGCGGCCGGGTTGGCGCGCCCGGTCGCCCAGCGTACGTGCGTGCCGAGGTCGCCATCCCACGCCAGCTGCTCGCGCCGGGCCTGGTCCTCGTCGACACGCCGGGCATTGACGACCCGGGCTCCCCCCGCGCCCGGCCGGCGTTCGCCGCGCTGGGCCAGGCCGACGCGGCGCTGGTGGTCGCCGAGGCCACCCACGAGCCGACCGCCTCCGAGCTGGATCTGCTGCGCCGGGTGGCGTCCGCGTGCCCGACGATGACCCTGGTACTGACCAAGACCGACCTCGCGCCGGACTGGCGCCAGGTGCTGGCACGGACCCGCGACCGGCTCGCCCGCGCCGGCCTGCCGGTGCGGGTGGTTGCCGTCTCGGCGGCGCTGCGGCAGCGGGCCGCCCGCGCCGGAGCGCTCGGGCAGCTAGCGCAGGAGAGCGGGCAGGCAGCCCAGCTCAACGCCGAGTCCGGCTTCCCGGACCTGGTCCGGCATCTGCAGCGCGACCTGGTCGGGCAGGTCGAGGTGCTGGCCGGGCGCACGGTCGCCGCAGCCACCCGGGCCGCGCTGGCTGAGCTGGCCGCACCGCTGCGGGCCGAGCTGTCCGCCCGCGGGTCGGCCCGGGCCGGCGAGCCGGAGCTGCAACTCGCCCAGCGCCGGCTCAACGCGCTGCGCCGGCGCTCCACCCGCTGGCAGAACGTGCTCAGCGACGAGATCGCGGACCTGGTCGCCGACGTGGAGTACGACCTGCGCGACCGGACCCGCACCATCCTGCGGCGCGTCGACGAGATCTTCGACACGGCCGACCCGTTGCAGGTCTGGGACTCGTTCGCCGAGTGGCTGGAGGAGAACCTGTCCCTGGCGGCCGAACGGAACTTCGCCTGGCTGATCGAGCGCGCGGAGTGGATCGCCAAGGCGATCGCCGTGCACTTCCCGCCCGACCAACCGGGCATCTACCCGGAGTCCACGTTCGAGGTCCCCCGGGACCTGTTCGATGCGGTGACCCGGCCGCCACAGCCCGCGTTCGAGCGGTTCACCCCTACCCAGAAGATCCACTCGGGACTGCGCGGCTCGTACGGCGGCGTGCTGATGGCCGGCCTGATCACCAGCCTGGCCGGGATGCCGGTGATCAACGCGATCTCGCTCGGGGTGGGTGGTCTGTTCGGTACCCGCAGCCTGCGCGACGAGAGCCAGGCCCGGCTCAAGCGCCGCCAGGCCGCGGCCAAGGCGGCCGCCCAGCGGCACGTGGACGACTTCTTCCTCAAGTTCGGCAAGGACAGCAAGGACATCGCCCGCCGCGTGCAGCGCCGGCTGCGCGACCATTTCAGCGCGGTCACCGAGGAGCTGCAGGAGAGCATCCTCTCCTCGGCCCGCGCCGCGCGGCAGGCCGTGGACCGGGACGCCGCCGAGCTGAGCCGGGATCTGGAGCAGCTGGACGCGCTGCAGCGGCAGGCGCAGGCGCTCGCCGGGCGCGGCGCGCTGGCGGTGGCGTGAGCGGCACCGAACGCTGCGCGCCCGGCGTGCGGCAGCGGTGGGATGCGCGGTGAGCGAGCTCTCCGCGTCGGTGTGGGACCTGCTCACCGACGCGCTCGAGGCGTACCGGGACAGCCCTGCGGCGGCGGAGTGGCTCGGATACCACATGACCCGCTTCTTTGAGCCGCTGCGGATCGCGGTCACCGGCCCGGCCCGCTGCGGGAAGTCCACAGTGGTCAACGCCATCGTGGGCGAGCAGATCGCGCCGGTGCAGGCGGCCGGGGTCCAGGTGCTGACCTGGTACTCCGGCGGCGACGAGCCGGCGGCCACCGTGTACGCGGCGGACGACAGCGCGCACGAGGTGCCGGTCGAGCACGGCGGTGGCCGGCTCGGCCTCGACCTGGGGCGCTGGCGGCACGGCGAGATCAGCCGGATCGCCGTGCGTTGGCCGGCCGCCTGCCTGGACCGGGCGACGCTGATCGACACCCCGGCGGACGCCGCGGCCGGCGACGAGGCCGACGCGGTGGTCCACCTGGTGCGCAACGTGGACGATGCCGCGCTGGAGCCGCTGTACGCGGCGCAGGACAGCCCGGTGGCACGGGCCGCGCCGGTCGGCACGGTGCTGGTGCTGTGCCGGGCGGACGAGATCGGCGCCGGCCGGGCGGACGCGCTCTCCTCGGCCCGGCTGATCGCGCGCCGGCACGACCGCGACCCGCGGCTGGCTGGCCTGTGCCAGCAGGTGCTCGCCGTCGCCGGCCAGATCGGGTACGCCGGCCGCACGCTCACCGATCAGGAGTACGCGCAGCTGCGGGACCTGGCCGCCGCGGACCGCCCGGCGCTGGAGGAGTTGCTGCTGTCGGCCGACCGGTTCCTGCGCCCGGGTGCGGACACCGTGGTCGGCGCGGGCGCCCGCCGGATGCTGCTGGACCGGTTCGGCCTGGCCGGCGTGCGGCTGGCCACCGCGCTGGTCCGGGGCGGCTGCCGGACCGCGCGCAGCCTCTCCCGAGAACTGGTCCGGCGCAGCGGGCTCGACGACCTGCGCGAGTCGATCGACCAGGACCTGATCGGCCGCGCCGAGGTGCTCAAGGCCCGCTCGGCGCTGCTCGCGGTCGAACGGCTGCTGGCCACGCACCCGCGCCCGCAGGCGCGCCCGATCGCCGGCCGCCTGGAGCAGGTGCTGGCCAGCGCGCACGACTTCCGCGAGCTGCGGGTGCTCACTGCGCTGCGCACCGGCCGGGTCCCCCTGCCGGCCGACCTGGCCGCCGAGGCGCACCGGCTGCTCGGCGGCGAGGGCACCGGCGTGGCGGAGCGGCTGGCGGTGGACCACCCCGCGACCGAGGCGCGGCTGCGGGCGGCGGCGGCCGAAGCGCTGGTTCGCTGGCAGGAGCAGGCGACCAACCCGGTCTTCGGCCGACAGCAGCGGCTGGCCGCGGCGGCCGTGGTGCGGACCTGCGAGGGCATGCTGGCCCGGCTCACCACGTAGGGTCGAACCATGGACGTGCCAGCCAGCCGCGGCAGCAGGCGCCACGGCCGCGGCCCGGTGGCGCCCGGCGACCTCGCGGCCAGCCCGTTCCGGGTGGACCGGGACCGGATCGTCAGCTCGCCGTTCTTCGACCGGTTGGGCGGGGTGACCCAGGTGATCAGCCCGGGCGGGGCCGGGCTGCTGGTGCACAACCGGCTGACGCACAGCCTCAAGGTGGCCCAGGTGGGCCGGGCGATCGCCGAGCGGCTGACCGCCGATGGCGAGTACCGCGCCCTGCTGGACAAGCTCGGCGGCTGCGACCCGGACGTGGTTGAGGCGGCGGCTCTCGCGCACGATCTGGGCCACCCCCCGTTCGGGCACCTGGGCGAGCGGGTACTGGACACGCTGGCCCGCCAGCGGTTCGGCCTGGCCGACGGGTTCGAGGGCAACGCCCAGTCGTACCGTATCGTGACCCGCATCGGGCTGGGCGGACAGAGTGTAGGGCTGGACCTGACGGCGGCGGTGCGGGCGGCGACGCTGAAGTACCCGTGGACCCGCCGCTCGTACCCGCAGCCGCACGTGCGCTATCTCGACCCGCCGCCGCGCGGGGCGTCCGAACCGGTGGACGACCCGGGCAGCGGCTCGGCCAAGTTCGGCGCGTACGTCACCGAGCTGGCCGACCTGCAGCACGCGCGCGAGCCGTTCGCCGGGCGGCTGGCTCCCTGGCAGCAGACCGTCGAGGCGTCGGTGATGGACACCGCCGACGACATCGCCTATGCCATCCACGATCTGGAGGACTTCCACCGGGTCGGCGTGCTGCAGCAGGGGTCAGTGGCGACCGAGCTGATCGCCTGGCAGCGGGACGCCACCGCGCTGCGCGGGCTGCCGGCGACGGCGTTCTCCGCGCAGGCCCGCCGGCCCGGTTGGGCGGTCGAGCGGCTGCGCCGCCAGCTGCACCGCAAGGACGGCTGGATCAGCGACGACACCGCCTTCGCCGACGCCGTGGAGCACGTGCGGCACGAGGTGGTGGACGGGCTGCTCGCCGCGCCCTTCGACGGCTCGATGGAGGCGGAGCAGAACGTCACCCGGTTCTCCGCGTTCTGGACGCGCCGGCTCATCGACGCGATCGAGGTGCGGCCGGATCCGCCGGTGCGCGCCGGCCACGTCGTGCTCGCCCCGGTGCAGTGGCACGAGGTGCAGGTGCTGAAGTTCATTCACAGCCGGTTCGTGCTGGAGCGCCCGGACCTGGCGCTGCACCAGCGCGGCCAGGCCCGGCTGCTGGCCACCTTGGTGGAGGCGCTGCACGCCTGGCTGGTCGATCCGGACGAGGTCACCCGGATCCCGCGCCGCCTGCACGACCTGGTCGCGCAGGCGGAGGCCGAGCTGTCCCCGCTGGCCGGCACCGCCGACCTGGTCGCCGCGCCCGTCTCCGCCACCGAGAACGGGGCCCGGCTGGCGCCCGGCGACGTCGCGGCCCTGGCCCGAGGCCGGGCCATCATCGACTTCGTCGCCTCGCTGACCGACAACCAGGCGGTCGCCATGCTGGACGCGCTGTCCGGCCGTTCCGGTCAACTGTGGACGGACGCGTTCGTGCTCTAGGCGCTACCAGCACTCGCGGCAGACGTCCTGCCCGTTGCGCTGCCCGGCGAGCTGGCTGCGGTGGTGGACCAGGAAGCAGCTGGAGCAGCGGAACTCGTCGGCCCGCATGGGCACCACGGCGACGGTCAGCTCCTCGTCCGACAGGTCCGCGCCGGGCAGCTCGAAGCTCTCCGCCACCTCCGCCTCGTCGACGTCCACCGCGCCGGACTGGACGCCGGTCCGGCGCGACTTCAGCTCCTCCAGGCTGTCCTCTTCCAGCTCGACCATCGAGCGCCGTGGGGTGTCGTAGTCGGTTGTCGAAGCCATCTATGTCCTTCCCCCAAGGGTGTCTTGTCGTCAAGCGAACGCGGGCCGGGGCGGGTATGTTCCCGTGGTGGCGGCTGAGTCTACGGACGTGTTCGACGTCATAGTGGTGGGTGGTGGCCCGGCCGGCGAGAACGTGGCCGACCGGGTGGTGCGGGGCGGCCTGACCGCCGCCCTCGTGGAGGGGCACCTACTCGGGGGTGAGTGCTCCTATTACGCCTGCATGCCGAGCAAGGCCCTGCTGCGCCCGGTCGAGCTGCTGGCCGAGGCGCGGCACGTGCCCGGCCTGCCGGCCGGCCCGCTGGACGTGGCCGCGGTGCTGGCTCGCCGCGACGAGGCCGTCGCCGGGTACCGCGACGACGGCCAGGTGCGCTGGGTGGAGCGGGTGCCGGCCACCCTGGTCCGCGGCCACGGCCGGCTCGCCGGGCCGCGCCGGGTCCAGGTCGGCGCGCGGACGCTGACCGCCCGGCACGCGGTGGTGGTCGCCGTAGGCAGCGACCCCGCACTGCCCGACATCCCCGGCCTCGCCGAGGCGGTGCCGTGGACCAGCCGCGACGCCACCGCGGTACGCCACGTGCCGCGCCGCCTCGCCGTACTCGGCGGCGGCGTGGTCGCCTGCGAGATGGCACAGGCCCTGCACGCGCTGGGCGCCGAGGAGACGATCCTGCTGGTACGCGGGGACCGGCTGCTGGACGCGACCGAGCCGTTCGCCGGTGAGCTCGTCGCGGCGTCGCTGCGGGGCGGCGGCATCGAGATCCGGTTCGGCGTGTCAGTGCGCCGCGTGCACCGCCCGTCCCCCGGCGGCCCGGTCACCCTGCGCCTGGACGACGGGGGCGAGCTCACCGCGGACGAGCTGCTGGTGGCGACCGGCCGCACCCCGCGCACCGGGGACCTCGGTCTGTCCACAGTGGGGCTGCCGGACGGCGGCTACCTGCCGGTCGACGACAGCATGCGGGTGACCACGGTGGACGGCGGCTGGCTGTACGCGGTGGGCGACGCCAACGGGCGCAACCTGCTCACCCACATGGGCAAGTACCAGGCCCGGGTGTGCGGCGACGCGATCGCCGCACGCGCCCGTGGCGGGCCCGACGACGTGCCCGCGCTGCGCGCCACCGCGGACGGCCTCGGCGCACCGCAGGTGATCTTCACCACGCCGCAGGTGTGCGCGGTGGGCCTGACCGAGCGGCAGGCCCGCGAGCAGGGGCTGCCGGTGCGGACCGTGGAGTACGACCTCGGCCGCGTGGCCGGGGCGTACCTGCTCGGTGACGGGTACACCGGGCGTGCCAAGGCGGTCGTGGACACCCGGCGGCGGGTGCTGCTGGGGGTGACCTTCGTCGGACCGGGCGTCGCCGAGCTGCTGCACTCCGCCACCATCGCGGTGGTCGGGGAGGTCACCCTGGACCGGCTCTGGCACGCCGTGCCCGCCTTCCCCACCGTGAGCGAGGTGTGGCTGCGGCTGCTGGAGGCGTACGGGTTGTAGGCCCGGTTGGCCGCCGGAGGTAACGTGCCTGCCATGACGACGCCTCCGCCGTACGGTCAGGATCCGACGGCGCCCCCGCCGCCTGGACAGGACCCGTACGGGCCGCCCGCCGGGCCGCCGCAGGACCCCTACCAGCAGCCGGAAAGGCCGCCGCAGGACCCCTACCAGCAGCCGGACGGGCCGCAGCCGCCGCCGGGGTATCCGCCGCAGCCCGGATACCCGCAGCCACCAGGCTTCCAGGTTTCGGGCCCGCCGACGTACCCGGTCTCCGGTGGCGGCCAGCCCTACTCGCCCTACCCGCCGCCGGGCTACCCAGCGGGGCCTTTCTCACAAGGCGCGCCGGGCTACGGCTTCGACCCGGTGACCGGCCAGGCGTACTCGGACAAGTCCAAGCTGGCCGCCGGACTGCTGCAGCTGCTGCCCGGCTTCTTCCTCGGCCTGGGTGGCATCGGCCGGCTCTACGCCGGCCACACCTCGATCGGCGTGGCGCAGATCGTGGTCAGCGCCTTCGCGTACATTTCAATCTGCTGCTCGGTCGCCACCCTCGGCCTGGCGCTCGTGGTCGCCATACCGGCCGCGATCGCCGGCTGGCTCTGGCCGGTCATCGACGGCATCGTCCTGCTCGCCGGCCGCCCCGCCGACGCGCAGGGCCGCCTGCTGCGTCCCTGACCCGCAAGACCTGCGCATTTTCCGGCAAATGCCTGTCGCGCGGCGTCCCGTCCCCGCACCTTCTCGGACAATGCGAGGTCGGGCCTAGGCATACCTAGGGCGGAAACCTTCCGCCCTAGGTATGTGCGGTACGGGAAAGATAGGTCACCGCTTCCGATGGCGTGCCTCGGTCGTCGCTCCACGATGGAGGCATGCTGACCCACCCAGATTTGCTCATGGCCGAGCTGCGCTTCCGGGAGCGCGAGCTGATCGCCGAGGCGGATCGCCGCCGGCGGCTCGCGTTCGCCCGCCACCCGCAGCGCCCGCCTACCGGCGGCCGCGGTGGCCGAAACAGAACGGCGGCCGGGGTCCGCCCCGACGGTACCCTGGCTGCGTGCGAACCTCGCGTGGCGGCGCCAGCCCGGTGATGATCGGGCGCGACCGCGAGCTGCGCCAGCTGCGCCAGCTCGCGGCGGACGGCAGGCCGCACGTGGCGGTGGTCGCGGGTGAGCCGGGCATCGGCAAGACCCGGCTGGTGCAGGAGCTGCTGGCCTGCCTCCCCGCCGACGCGCCGGTGCTGGTCGGGCAGGCCGAGCCGGGCTCGCTGGCCCGGCCGTACGAGGTGCTGCTGGACGCCCTCGACGGCGCCCGGGCCGGCAGCCCGGGGGCGGCGGACCGGATCGACCAGCGCCGGCTGGATGCGCTGACCGACGCCTCGCGCAGCCCGGTCGAACGCCTCTACGCCGGGCTGGAGATCGTCACCGGGCTGGTCGGCGACGGCCGGGCCGCGATCGTCTTCGAGGACCTGCACTGGGCCGACTCGGAGAGCGCCGCACTGTTCGAGCGGCTCGCCGAGCAGCCTGCGCCGCGGCTGCTGGTCGGCACCTACCGGCCGGACGAGGTGGACCGCCGGCATCCGGTCGCCGCCCTGCTGGCCCGGCTGGAGCGCCGGCACACGGTGACCCACGTGTGGCTGGACCGGTTCGACGAGGCGGAGACGGCGGCCATGATCGCCGCGCTGACCGGGAGCCCGGCGCCGTACCGGGCGGTCGCCGCGCTGCACCAGCGCACCGGCGGCAACCCGTTCTTCCTGGAGGAGCTGCTGCACGGCCACGTGGGCTGCGATCACAAGAACTGCGACCTGGCCGACGTAATCGAGCACCCGTTGCCGTGGAGCCTGGCCGAGGTGCTGCGCCGGCAGGTCGATGACCTCAGCCCCCAGGTGCAGCGCATCGTCGAGGCGGCCGCGGTGCTCGGCTACCGGGTGCCGTTCGACCTGCTCGCCGCGGTCACCGGCGTGGGCGAGGACGAGATGGTTGCGGCGCTGCGGGAGCTGGTCGCCCGGGGCGTGCTGGTGGAGACCGGCGAGGACGAGTTCACCTTCCGGCACGCGCTGGTCCGCGAGGCGATCGCCGGGCAGCTGCTCGGCCGGCAGCGCCGCCGGCTGCACGAGGCGGCGCTGGAGGTGCTGCTCGCCGGCGGCGGCAGCGACCCGGCGATGGTCGCCCACCACGCCCGCGCAGCCGGCCGGTACGACGACATGGTCGCCGCCGCCCGCCGGGGCGCCGCCCTCTACCTGTCCATCGGCTCGGCCTACCAGGCGCTTCAGCTGGCGGAGATGGGGCTGGAGGAGGCCGGTGAGGACACCGAGCTGCTGTCCGCCGCGGCCCGGGCGGCCTGGCTGGCCGGCCTGCTCGACGACGCGGTCGGCTACGCGCGGCGCTGGCGAGACCTGGCGGCCGACGCCACCGAGCGGGCCGACGCGCTCTACCTGATGATC
This sequence comes from Micromonosporaceae bacterium, assembly GCA_019689695.1. Taxonomy (GTDB): domain Bacteria; phylum Actinomycetota; class Actinomycetes; order Mycobacteriales; family Micromonosporaceae; genus JADGHA01. The sequence goes on from JADGHA010000027.1 coordinate 10,351, forward strand.
CGGCTCGCCTGGGAGACCGACGAGATCGAGGAGATGCGGGCGCTCACCGACGAGGTGGAGCTGCTCATCGCCCAGCTGCCGCCCGGGGCCGACCAGGCCCGGGCGATGACCGCGGTGGCCCAGTCGATGATGCTGCGCGACCAGCCGGAGGCGGCCACCGCCTGGGCGGACCGGGCGCTCGCCCTGGCCGACGAGTTCGACCTGCCCCGGGTGCGGCTGGCCGCGCTGGTGGAGAAGGGCTCGGCGCTGACCGACCGGCCGGCGCTGATCGCCGAGGGCCAGGCGATCCTGGCCGGTCTGGTGGACGAGGCGGAGAAGCTGGGCGAGTGGGTGCTCGCCGCACGCGCGCTGAACAACCTGGTCCAGGGCGTGCCGCCGGCCGATCCGGCGCAGCACGCGGAGATGCTGGAGCGGATGCGGGTGGACGCGGAGCGGGCCGGGTTCGAGTCGCTCGCCGTGGCCGCCTACTTCCAGGGCCGGGCCCGGGTGTACCTGCACGAGGGAAACCTGGCCGCGGCGGTCGACGCGCTGGAGCAGGGCCGCAGCCACGACCGGCTGTACCAGCGGCGGCGCGGCCGGCGCGCCGACTACCACGCAGTCTTCCTGGCCGGGCTGTACCTGGAAACGAACCAGCTGGACAAGGTGCAGGAGATCGTCGACGAGTTGCGCGCGCTGCCGCGCATCCAGCGGCTGACCGTGCCGGGCCTCGCCTTCCACCTGGCCTGCCGCCGGGGCGACCTGCCGGCGGCCGAGCGGGAGCTGGAGAAGGTCTTCGCGGCGCTGGCCGAGCAGTCCTGGCGCAGCGGGTCGCAGGCGCACGACCTGATCTCCGCCGCGATCCACGTGGGCCTGCCGCTGCCCCGGCTGGAGCGGATGGCGGTCGAACTGCTCGCCGCCGAGGTCTGGGACGACTACCGGACACTGGTCGACGCGCAGGTAGCCGAGGCGCACGGCCGGCACGCCGAGGCGACGCAGGGGTACCGCGCGGTGCGGGACTCCGAGGTCATGCCGCCCGCGGTGCGCGGCACCGTGCGGGTCGCCGCGGCCCGCTGCCTGCTGACGCAGGACCGCCGCGCGGCGGCGGTGGCGGAGCTGGACGAGGCGGCGCGGCTGCTGGCGGACTGGGGCGGCTGGCGGGTGGACCAGCTCAACCAGGTACGCGCGCAGGCCGGCCTGGCGCCGGCCGACGGCCGGCGGGCGGTCACCGGCGCGGCCGCGCTGACGCCACGGGAGCGGGAGGTGGCGCTGCTGATCGCCGACGGCCTGACCAATGCGGAACTGGCCCGCCGGCTGTACATCTCGCCGAAGACGGCCGCCGTGCACGTCTCCAACATCCTGCACAAGCTCGGCGTCTCCTCGCGCACCGAGGTCTCCGGGCTGCTTTAGTTGACTTCGAGAGCGCTCGAATTCCTAGTGTCGCCTCATGCGGACGATCGAACTGGGCCGCACCGGCGAGCAGGTGAGCCAGCTCGCGCTCGGGTGCATGTTGATGGGCACGGCGACGGACGAGGCCTCGTCCTTCACCATGCTCGACCGGTACGTCGATGCAGGCGGGAACTTCCTGGACACCGCGAACTGCTACGCCTGGTGGCCGGGGCGGCAGTACACCGGCGGGGAGAGCGAGTCGCTGCTCGGTCGCTGGTTCACCCGGACCGGCCGGCGTGACCAGGTCTTCCTGGCCACCAAGGGCAGCGCCTGGGTGCACAACCTGGACCAGGTGTGGGCGGGGCGGGACGAGCCGGACTGGGACCTCGCGCGCGCCAACTTCGAGGGCGCGGGCGCGCAGACGCTGCGCCGGGCCGTCGACGACAGCCTGCGCCGGCTGCGGACCGACCACATCGACCTGTACTACGTGCACGTCGACGACCGGGCCACGCCGCTGGAGGAGACGCTGGAGGCGCTGGCCGGCATCGTGCGGGCCGGAAAGGTGCGCTACCTCGGCTGGTCGAATGTGCGCACCTGGCGGCTGGAGCGGATCCGGCAGCTGTGCCAGCGCAACGGCTGGCCGGCGCCGGTTGCGCTGCAGCAGCAGCACACCTACCTGCGCCGCCGGGCCGGGCTCGTCCATGACTCTATTGTGGACGATGAGCAGATGGACTACCTGCGCAGCCACGACGACCTCACCCTCGTCGCGTACTCCCCCATCCTCAAGGGCGTGTACGACGACCCGGCCAAGCGGCGCGGCCACCCGGCGATGGAGCCGTACGAGGGGCCGGACGCGCAGGCGCGCCTGGCGGTGCTCGGCGAGCTCGCCGACGAGCTGGGCGTGACGCCCAATCAGCTCGTCCTGGCCTGGCTGCTGCACCAGGACTCGCCGCCGCTGGTGCCGCTGATCGGGCCGCGCACCGTCGAGCAGTACGAGGCGGCGCTACCCGCACTGGACATCAAGCTCACCGACGACCAGCTGCGTCGCCTCGACACCGCGGGCGCGTAACCGGGGGCGGCCTGGCCGTCATGCCAGAATGCTCGGCGTGACGACGAGATCTGTGAACCAGCGCATCGCCGAGGAGCTGGGCGTACGGGAGGGCCAGGTCGCCGCCGCGGTGGAGCTGCTCGACGGCGGCGCGACCGTGCCGTTCATCGCCCGCTACCGCAAGGAGGCCACCGGGGCGCTGGACGACGCCCAGCTGCGCCTTCTCGAGGAGCGGCTGCGCTACCTGCGCGAGCTGGACGAGCGACGCGCCGCCATCCTGGAGTCGATACGCGCGCAGGGCAAACTCGACGAGGCGCTGGAAGCACAGATCATGGCGGCCGACTCGAAGGCCCGGCTGGAGGACATCTACCTGCCGTACAAGCCGAAGCGGCGGACCAAGGCGCAGATCGCCCGGGAGGCCGGCCTGGAGCCGCTGGCCGACCGGCTGCTCGCCGAGTCCCCCGACCCGCATGCGGTCGCCGCCGCGTTCGTCGACCCGGACAAGGGGGTCGCCGACGTGGCGGCCGCGCTGGATGGCGCGCGGGCCATCCTGGTTGAGCGGTTCGCCGAGGACGCCGACCTCATCGGTGACCTGCGCGAGCGGATGTGGTCGCGCGGCCAGCTCACCTCCCGGGTGCGCGAGGGCAGGGCGGAGGCCGGGGCCAAGTTCGCCGACTACTTCGAGTTCGCCGAGCCGTTCACCAAGCTCCCCTCGCACCGCATCCTGGCCCTGTTCCGGGGCGAGAAGGAGGAGGTGCTCGAGCTCAGCCTGGCGCCGTCCACCGACGACGGCGACAGCGACTACACCGATCGGATCGCCCGGCGGTTCGCGATCTCCGACCAGGGCCGGCCCGGCGACCGGTGGCTGCTGGAGACGGTCCGCTGGGCCTGGCGTACCCGGATCCTGGTGCGTCTCGGCATCGACCTGCGGATGCGGCTGTGGCAGGCGGCGGAGGACGAGGCCGTGCGCGTCTTCGCGGCCAACCTGCGCGACCTGCTGCTCGCCGCGCCCGCCGGGGCCCGGCCGACGATGGGCCTGGATCCCGGCTACCGCACCGGGGTGAAGGTGGCCGTGGTGGACGCCACCGGCAAGGTGGTGGCCACGCACACCATCTATCCGCACGAGCCGCACCGGCGGTGGGACGAGTCGCTGGCGATCCTCGCCCGGCTGGCCCAGCTGCACAAAGTGGAGCTGGTCGCCATCGGCAACGGCACCGCCTCCCGGGAGACCGACAAGCTCGCCGCCGATCTCATCAGGACGTACCCGCAGCTCAAGCTGACCAAGGTCATGGTGTCCGAGGCGGGCGCGTCGGTCTACTCCGCCTCCGCGTACGCCTCACAGGAGCTGCCCGACTTGGACGTGTCGCTGCGCGGCGCGGTCTCCATCGCCCGCCGGCTGCAGGACCCGCTCGCCGAGCTGGTGAAGATCGACCCGAAGTCGATCGGCGTCGGGCAGTACCAGCACGACGTGTCCGAGGTGAAGCTGTCGCGGTCGCTCGACGCGGTGGTGGAGGACTGCGTCAACGGCGTCGGCGTCGACCTCAACACCGCCTCGGTGCCGCTGCTGGCCCGGGTCTCCGGCATCGGCACCGGGCTGGCCCAGAACATCGTGCTGCACCGGGAGACGCACGGCCCGTTCCGTAACCGCCGCGCGCTGCTGGAGGTGCCGCGGCTGGGCCCGAAGGCGTTCGAGCAGTGCGCCGGCTTCCTGCGCATCCGCGGCGGCGACGAGCCGCTCGACGCGTCCAGCGTGCACCCGGAGGCGTATCCCGTGGCGCGGCGCATCCTGGCCGCGGTGGGCGGGGACGTGTCCGGGCTGCGGCGGCTCAAGCCGGAGGACTTCGTGGACGAGCGCTTCGGCCTGCCCACGGTCACGGACATCCTGCGCGAGCTGGAGAAGCCGGGCCGCGACCCGCGGCCGGCGTTCCGGACCGCGGCCTTCGCCGAGGGCGTGGAGACCCTCGCCGACCTCAAGCCGGGCATGGTGCTGGAGGGCGTGGTCACCAACGTGGCCGCGTTCGGCGCCTTCGTCGACGTCGGCGTGCACCAGGACGGGCTGGTGCACGTCTCGGCCATGTCGCGCAGCTTCGTCAAGGACCCCCGGGAGGTGGTCAAGCCTGGTGACGTGGTCCGGGTGAAGGTGCTGGACGTGGACATCCCCCGCAAGCGGATCTCGCTGACGCTGCGGCTGGAGGACGAGGCCGGCGCCGAGCGTCCACAACGGACCGGCCAGGGTCGCTCCCAGCGGCCGCAGCGGTCCCAGCCGAAGCGGCAGGAGCCGGTGGGCGCGATGGCCGACGCGCTACGCCGCGCCGGCCTGGACAGGGGCCTGCGTTAGGCTGCCGTCGTGGAGCGCCGGGCCGGGGCGGTGTGGGGGCTGTTCGGCTGCATCGCGGCGGCGTCGTCGGTGCTCGTCATGCACCGGCCGCCCGCGGACCGGCTGTCCGACCTGCACATCTACTACGGCGCCGCGCAGGCCGTCCACTCTGGACAACCGCTGTACCGGTATGTGGCCGGCAACGGTGGCCCGTTCACCTACCCGCCGTTCGCCATAGTGCTGCTGCGGCCGATCATCGCGGTCCCGGAGCCGGTCCTGCAGATCGTGTGGCTGGTGCTGACCTGCGCCGCGGTTGCCGCCATCGCCGTGGCGGTAGGCGGTGCGCTGGCCCCGGCCGGGCGGCGCCGCCGGCTGGCGGTGGCGGCCGGCGCCTGCGCGGTGATGCTCTCCGCCCCCGCGCAGAGCAACCTGCGCTTCGGCCAGGTCAGCGTCTTCATCGTGCTGCTGGCCCTGGTCGACGCGGTGGGCCTGACCCCGGCCCGGTACCGGGGCGCACTGGTCGGCGTGGCCGCCGCGGTCAAGCTGACCCCGCTGCTGTTCATCGGGTTCTTCCTGGTGGCCCGTCGCCGCGCCGACGCGATCCGGGCGGTTGCCGCGTTCGTCGCGTGTGCCGCCGTGGGCGCGGCGGTCCTGCCCGCTGACAGCTGGACGTACTGGACCGGTACCGTGCTGCAGACGTCCCGCATCGGCAACCTCGCCTCGATGGGCAACCAGTCGGTCCACGGCATGCTGCTCCGGGTGGGCGTACCACCCGACGCCCTGCCGGCGATCTGGGCGGGGCTGATCGCGGCCATCTGCGGCGCAGCGCTGCTGCGCGCCCGGCGGCTCCAGCTCGACGGCCTCGCCGGACGTGCGGCGGTGCTGGTCGGATGCGCGACTGTGGCCGCCTCCCCGGTGTCGTGGACCCATCATCAGTTCTGGACGGTGCTGGCGGCGATGCTCCTGATCGCCACCCACGGGGTGGCGCAGCGGGTCGCCGGCGCCGTGCTGCTGGTCGTCATGACCGTGTCGCTGGGCGCGTTGCTCGGCGACGTATCGACGTACCCGGGCGTGCAGTTCTTGTTCGAGAACGCCCGGTCGCTCGGCGCGGTCGCGGTGTGCCTGGCCGGCTGTGGCGGTGTGGTGGCGAGCGCCGCCACCCGACGAGGCACCCGCACCGGGCTGCGCCTGGCGGCGGTGGCCGCGGCGATCCTGGCCGGCTTCGCCCTGCTGCCGCTGCCGGCCGGTGCGGACCCGACGTTCAAAGCGTACACAATGGACGACGCTGGTAATCCGCGGTACTTCTTCGTCAGCCACGCCTGGGTGGCCGGCGCACCCGGAGCGCCGCCCGGCAGCGAGCTGCGGTGGGGCGAGGTGCGGCCGGGCGCGGCGCTGCCGGGCGTGCTGCGGTTCGCCGTGCTCCGGGAGAAGACGAAGGTACGGGTCAACGGTGTGGTGGAGGAATCGGTCGCGCGGCTGGCGTACTGGTCCGCCCCGGGTGGTTCGCCCCGCGACATCCCGCTGCTGCGGGTCTCCCCAGGCGGACGCGAATTCTCCTTCCGCAGCGCCAACCTGGCCCACGGGCGGCTGGTGGCCTACGACGCGGAAGGCCACGCGCTGGCCACGTTCACCAAGGAGCTCGACCCGTAGCGCGGCGGGCCGGTCATGACCGGTCGCGGCGAGCGACCCTGACCCCCGTAGGCTCGGCTCGTGAAGATCACCGTCCTGGGCGGATCCGGCGCCTTCCCCACGGCCGAGCAGGCGTGCAGCGGGTACCTCGTCGAGCACGACGGCTTCCGGCTGTTGATCGACCCCGGGTACGCCACCCTGCCCCGGCTGCTAACGCAGGTGGACGCCGACGAGGTCGACGCCGTGCTGATCAGCCACGGGCACCCCGACCACTGTGCGGACCTCAACCCCCTGCTGCGGGCGCGGGTGCTGCGCGACGACGACCTTCCGCCGCCGCTGCCCGTGTACGCCCCGCCCGGCGCGACCGACGCCGTCCTCGCCCTGGACCGGCCGGGCCTGCTCGCCGCCGGGTACGCCCGGCACGAGTTCAGCCCCGGCGACCGGCTCGACATCGGCCCGTTCCAGGTCCAGACCCGCCTGCTCCCCCACTCCGTGCCGAACGCGGGGCTCCGGCTGACCGCTGGCGGAGCCGTCCTGGCGTACACCGGCGACACCGGCCCCAGCCCGGACGTGGCCGGGCTGGCGCGCGGCGCCGACATCCTGCTCGCCGAGGCGAGCTACCCCGACGAGGTGCGGGCCGACAGTGCCCGGTACCTCAGCAGCGCCCGGCAGGCCGGCCGCGAC
>JADGHA010000505.1 GCA_019689695.1 Micromonosporaceae bacterium
CCCCCCCCCCCCCCCCCCCAAATTTTTAATCAACCATAAGACCCCAAACCAGATTCATGAGCGTCTCGTGGGCTCGGTGACGGGATCGGCCGAGGACCTGCGCGGCTCGGGCCGCCGGGTGACCACCCAGACCATCCGGCAGGAGCTGGGCGAGGCCGACGACCGCGAGTCCCGCCTGCTGCAGATCCCCGTGGGTGAGCCGGTGGTACGGCTGCGCCGGCTGCGCCGCGTGGACGGGCAGCCATGGCTCCTGGTGGACACCGCCCTACCTGCCCGCCTCGTCCCCGGCCTGGAGCGCGCCTCCCTGGAGAACCAGTCGCTCTACGACGTGCTCCGCCGGCGCTATGGCATCGAGCCCGCCGGCGCCGACCGCTGGATCGAGGCGGTCTTCCCCAACCGGGAGCAGGCGGCCATGCTCGAGGTCTCCACCTCCACCCCGCTGCTCGGGATCGAGTCGGTCGCCTGGCTGCGCGACAGCACCCGGTTCGAGGCCTACTACGCGCTCCACCGCAGCGACCAGATCCGGTTCTACGTCGGCATCCGCTGACGGGCGCCCGGGGACCGGGAGGGCGGCCGGTTACCCTACCCGCAAGGCCAAGGATGTCCGGAGTGTGGATTCATGCGGGTTGTCGAGGCGTTCCGTGAGGCGTACGGCGATCATCCGGCGGGGGTCTGGCACGCTCCCGGCAGGGTCAACCTCATCGGCGAGCACACCGACTACAACGACGGCCTGGTGCTCCCGTTCGCCGTCCCCTGGGGCATCACCGCGGCGGTGAGACCGCGCGATGACGGCACCGTGCGCATCGCCTCGCTGCAGGCGCCGGGAGAGGACCAGGTCCTCGGCGACCTCGACCTGGCCCGCGGCTGGGCCCGGTACGCGGCCGGGGTGTTCTGGGCGCTGCGCGAGGAGGGCCACGACGTCCGCGGCGCCGACATCCTCATCGACGGGGACCTGCCCCGGGGCGCCGGGCTCGCCTCGAGCGCCGCGCTCGAGGTCGTCACCGCCCTCGCGCTGAGCGACCTGTACGGCCTCGGCCTGGAGCCGATGGAGCTGGCCCGGATCGGCAGGCGGGCGGAGAACGAGTTCGCCGGCGTGCCCTGCGGGATCATGGACCAGGCGGTCTCGGCGCTCGCCCGGGAGGACCACGCGCTCTTCCTCGACTGCCGGTCCCTGGCGAGCCGGCCGGTGCCGTTCCGGCCCGCCGAGCACGGCCTGCGCCTGCTCATCATCGACACCCGGGTCCGCCACGCGCTCGGGGACGGACGGTACGCCGAGCGGCGGCAGGAGTGCGCGAACGCGGCGAAGCGCCTCGGCGTGCCCGCCCTCCGGGACGTGACCGACCTCGCCTCCGCGCTGCAGCGGCTGAGCGGGGCCGAGCGCGCCCGGACCCAGCACGTGGTGACGGAGATCCACCGCGTGCAGGCGGCGGTGGGGCTGATGCGCGCCGGTGCGCTCGATCAGCTCGGCTCCCTGCTCATCTCCTCGCACCTGTCGCTGCGCGACCAGTTCCAGGTCTCCTGCCCCGAGCTCGACGTGGCGGTGGAGGCGGCGGTCGGCGGAGGCGCGCGGGGCGCGCGGATGACCGGTGCCGGGTTCGGCGGGTCCGTCCTCGCGCTCGTCCCCGAGGGCAGGCTGGAGGACGTCGAGGCCGCGGTGCGCGAGGCCTACGCGGCGCGCGGGTGGGCCGAACCGGGCTTCCTCCGGGCCGCCCCGGCCGCCGGAGCCCGCAGGATCGCCTGAGGGTCCGCCGGGCACGGCCCTGGCGCGGGCCCCGGGCCGGACGCCACCGGGACGCCCCATGGCACCGGCGGACTGGCGGCACCCGGCGCACCGCCCGGGCCGCGGCCCCATTGCCGGTCCCGCGGGCCGGCCCACCCGGATGGCGGCCGGCCGGAACATCGGGCAAAAGAAAACCCGGCTGGTCCGTGTCGCCACGAACCCGCCGGGTTCGACCCGCTCCCGTGATAGGACTCGAACCTATAACCTGCCGGTTAACAGCCGGCTGCTCTGCCAATTGAGCTACACGGGATCGCCACACCATCTCCGGGGCTTGCGCCCTCGGTCGCGGTGCCGAAATAAGAGTAGCGCACTTTCCGGGGTGGTTGTGACACGGAGCCGCCCGTTGGATAGTCGGATCCCTGCGGGGTAGGAGCGCGAGGGAAGCGTGGAGGTGGATGATGCGGTACAGGGCCATGTTCGCGGCCGGGCTGGCCATCGGCTACGTGCTGGGCGCCCGGGCCGGCCGGGAGCGCTACGAGCAGATCAAGCGCCTGGTCCAGCGGATCGCGGACAACCCCACCCTGCAGGAGGCGGCCGGGCTGGTGGGCGCCCAGGCGTCGAAGGCGGCCGGCAAGGCCAAGGACTTCGCCCGGGACCGGTTCGGCGGGTCGGTGCCGTTCCTCCGCACGGAGGAGGAGCCGATGCCGGCCGGGCAGGTGAGCGGCGCGGGCGTCGCGGCCGAGGAGGGCGGCCCGGCCACCTGACCGGGAGGCCCTGCCGGCCGGCCCACCGGTGCCGTGGGGCGCTCGCGCCGGTCCCCCGCCGCATATGGCCGTGCCGCGTCACAAGGGCCGGACGGGCCATGAGAGCCGGCCGGAGCGCATCCGGGCGGCGGAAGGCCCGGCGACGGCCGGGCCCCATCACGATGACGCCGCATGACGGCGGGCCGCATCACGACGGGCGACTTCACAGCCGTTAGCGGGACCACGAAGGCCAGGCCGGGCCGGCCACCGCGTTCGGACCGCCGCACGACCGCCCGGCCGAGCAAGGACGGCTAGGCCGCATCACGGCGACGCGGCCGCCATGGCGGCCGGGCCGCGGCCGCCTCACACGCCGAGGCTGCGCCGTACGTCCTCCAGCGCCTGCTCGGCGCCGGCGCGCAGGCCCGGATCGGCGGGGGCGCGCCCGGGGTCGAAGAGGAA
>JADGHA010000028.1 GCA_019689695.1 Micromonosporaceae bacterium
AGGAAGTAGTTCCACACCCGGGCCGAGTGCGGCCGGGTCGTGTCCAACCGGCTGGGCACTTCGCTCACCGTCGCCAACCCGCGGTCGAGACCAGCGGCGACATGCGGACCACCATCCGCGGGTCGAGCATCAGGTCGCGCATCCGGTCGAGGTCGTCCTCGGTCATGCCTTCGGCGAGGAGCTGGTCGCGCAATTGGGCGGCGCCGCCGGCGAGGAACAGGCAGCCGGCCGACCCGCCCCGCCACGACCGGGCGTGTATCTCGGCGGCGGCGCCGGCGAGGCCGATCTCGTCCATGGCCTCGACGGCCTTGCACGCCCAGCCGGGGTCGACGCCGTGGTTGGCGAACACGGCGGTCAGGCACTGGTAGTAGTAGTCGAACAGGTCCGCGTCGGCGGCCGACGGCGCCCGCATGGCGCGCCCCGGCTGCCACGTCATGTCCATGTCCTCCACCAGCAGTACCCCGCCCGGGGCCAGCGCGGTGGCGAGACTGCGCAGCACCTCCAGCCGCTGCGGCAGGTGCATGAGGACCAGCCGGGCGTGGATCAGGTCGTACGGCGGGTCGGGGATCGGCTGGGTGGTGATGTCGTGCTGAAGCACCGTCAACCCGGCAACGGGCCGGACCGGCATGGGGTTCAGGTCCGTTGCGACGACCCGCCCGTCCTGGCCGACCTGGGCTGCCAGCCACGTGGCGATGCTGCCGCCGCCTGCCCCCACCTCCAGGCAGGACAGGCCGTACAGGCTGGGCACCAGCTGGCCGATGCGGCCGATGGTGAATTCGTCCAACATCAACGCCAGGTAGGCGTGGTGGTTGACCGCCTGCGGCACGCGGTTCGAGTACACGTACGTGCTCACCGCGCGGCCTCCCCGTAGGCGTGCTCGGCGAAGTCGAAGTCGACCAGCTCGTACACCGACGGCTGCCGGTTGATGACGCCGGCGCCGGAGAGGATCGCCACGGACCGGGCCACCCGGTTCTTGTCGATCTTCCCCGCCCGGCCGGACGAGTACACGTACGGCCGCATCTTGGCCAGCTCGCCGGCCGCGGCCTCGGCGCCGGTGGCGGGCACGGCCTGGTGGAGGATCTGCCCGGCCTCCTGCGGGTGCTCCACCGACCAGACCAGGGCTTCGAGGATCGCATCGCGGAACCTGCGCACCAGGTCCGGATTCTCCTGGATCATCTTGGTGGTGGTTATGATCCCGTTGCCGTACAGGTCGGTGATCACGTCCGAGTAGGCCAGCGCCCGGGTCTTCTTCCCGCCGGCGGCCTTCTCCACCGTCCCCGACGCGACGACGAACTGGCCGATGCCGTCGACCTTGCCCGCGGCCAGCACCAGCGGCGTCTCCTGCGGCGGCATGTGCTGCCACCTGACCGACCCGGGGTCGATGCCGGCCAGCTTGGCGTACGCCGGCCACAGCAGCTCCGATGTGGACCCGGGTGTGCCGCCGATCGTCTTGCCCACCAGGTCCCGGGCTGAGGTGATGTGGGACGCCTCCAGGGTCATGATGCTGTTGAGCGTGTTCTGCTGGATCGCGGCCACCGCCCGCACGTTGGGGAACTTGCCGTTGCCCTGCAGAATCCACACGCCGGACAAGTCGTTGACCGTGAACTGCGCCTTGCCGGCCGTCAGCAGGCCCAAGTTCTGGGTGGCGCCCTGCCCCGCCTCTACAGTGGCGTCGATGCCGTGCTTGGCGAAGTAGCCGCGCTCCTTGGCAACGTAGATGTAGCCCTCCCGGCCGAACGACCCGAACGCGGTCAGCACCGTCACCTTGTCCGGTGCCCGGCTGTCGCGGCGGTCGTCGCCGGCCGAGCATCCGCCGGCCGCCAGCGCCACCGCCGCCAGGCAGGCGGCCAGGCTCCGCCGCCGCACTCCTGTCTTCGTCATGGGCGAATAATGTAGCTACGTAGTTGCCTAGGCACAACCTCACGTCGGAACGTGCCGCCTATAGTGGCCTAATGATCGACTTTGAAACCGAGTTCGACCCGGAGCGCGCCAAGTCCCTGCAGATCGCCAACGACCTGCGACAGGCCATCGTGAGCGGCCGGCTCCGCGCCGGGGAGCGGGTCCCCGCCGAGCTGCAGCTGATCCAGCAGTACTCGGTCAGCCGCACCACGGTGCGCCGGGCACTGGCCGACCTGCGCAGCGAAGGGCTGGTCGAGGTCCGCACCCCGAAGGGCACCTACGTGGTGGACCGGGAGCCGACGGCGAGCGTGACCCTCAGGTCGGGCGACTCGGCCGTCGCCCGGATGCCCACCCCCGCCGAGCGGCACGCCCACGAGCTGCTCAAGGAGGGCGAGCCGGTGATCGAGATCCACCGCAAGAACGGCAAGGTCGAGATCCACGGCGCGTACCGGGCGCGGCTGGTCGTGGAGTAGTTATGTACCTACAATCGCGCCATGACCGATGTGGTACCCCTCCGCCCAGGTGACGAGGCGCTGGTCCGGATGCCGACCGTGGCCGAGCACCGCGCGCACCACCTCGACCAGGACGAGCCGGTGATCGAGATTCGCCGGCAGGACGGCAGGACCGAGGTCTACGGCGCCCGGCGGGTGACCGTGCTCGCCGACTCCTCCGCCAGCTGACGCGCGATCTTGGGGTTGCCGCAGCGCCCCCTCGGATGCCGCCCGTGGTCACCTCATTCCGGGGAAGCCGAGGTCCACCGACGCGCTGGCGGGCGCTTGCGGCAGGTCCGCGGGCCACCTGGACGTGACCACCTTGGTCCGGGTGTAGAACTGGATGCCCTCCGGTCCGTACATGTGCAGGTCGCCGAAGAGGGAGCCCTTCCACCCGCCGAAGCTGTAGTAGGCCACGGGGACCGGAATCGGCACGTTGACCCCGACCATCCCGCAGACCACCTCGTACTGGAACCTGCGGGCGGCCGCGCCACTCCTGGTGAAGATCGCGACGCCGTTGCCGTACGGATTGCTGTTCACCAACGAGACGGCCTGCTCGTAGGTGTCGACCCGGACCACCGACAGCACCGGGCCGAATATCTCGTCCCGGTACAGCGGGGAACCGGGGTCCACATGGTCCACAAGCGACGGTCCAAGGAAGAAGCCCGGCCGGTCCACCAGGTCCCGGCCGTCCACCACCACATGGGACGACTGCGCCAGGTAGCCCGCGACCCGGTCCCGGTGCTCGCGCGTGATCAATGGCCCCATCTCGGCGTCCGGATCGCTGGCCGGGCCGACCCGCAGCTTGCTCACCCGCTGCGCGATCGCGTCCACCAGCGCATCGCCGACCCCGCCGACCGCCACCACCACGGAGACCGCCATGCACCGCTCGCCGGCCGATCCGTAACCGGCCGAGACCGCGGCGTCGGCCGCCGCGTCCAGGTCCGCATCGGGCAGCACGACCATGTGGTTCTTCGCTCCGCCCAGCGCCTGCACCCGCTTGCCGGCCTTCGTGCCGGTCTGGTAGACGTACCGCGCGACCGGAGTCGACCCCACGAACGACACCGCCTGCACGTCCGGGTCGGCGAGCAGAGCGTCCACCGCGGTGCGGTCGCCCTGCACCACGTTGAACGCGCCGTCCGGCACTCCGGCCTGACGCAGCAGGTCGGCCAGCAGCAGCGACGGCGACGGGTCCTTCTCGCTCGGCTTGAGCACGAAGGTGTTGCCGCACACCAGTGCGTTGCAGAACATCCACATCGGAACCATCGCCGGGAAGTTGAACGGGGTGATCCCGGCCACCACGCCGAGCGGCTGGCGGATCGAGTAGACATCCACCCCGGTCGAGGCCTGCTCGCTGTAGCCCCCCTTGAGCAGGTGCGGAGCTCCGCAGGCGAACTCGGCGTTCTCCAGGCCGCGGGCCACCTCGCCCAGCGCGTCCGGCACGGTCTTGCCGTGCTCGGCGCTGATCAGCCCGGCGATCTCCTTCCGGTTGGCGTCCACCAGCTCGCGGAACCGGAACATCACCTCGGCCCGGCGGGACAGCGAGGTGGCCCGCCAGCGCGGGAACGCCTCGCGCGCCGCGGCTACCGCGGCCCTGACGTCCTCCGTGTCCGCCACCGCCACCGTGGCCTGCTGCTCCCCGGTCGCGGGATCCCAGACCGGCAGCCGGCCGCTCCCCGTGCCGGCCGTCGAGGCGCCGTTGATCCAGTGCGCTATCTCCCGCATCGCCTTCCCTCTCGTCGTCCCCCTTTGCCAAGGAGTACGGTCACGATCGCACCCGAAATGTCCGGAAGACCCCGCGCGGATGCGGGGCGGGCATGGGGCCTGGCGGGCGTACTCCTCGCACGCCTCGATCATCTATCTCCGTAGCATCCTGACCGACACAGCAGGAAGCGGACAACAGCCAGGGTGTTACTGGACGTCTCACGGTCGTGACATGCTGCCGCCGCCCATGCCGGTGGGGTGGCCGGCCGTGGCGTCCGCGGAGCCGCGACTTCCGGCGGTCAAACGTCCGTGCCGATAATCGCGTAACCGGTAGAACTGGCTCGGCCAGAGGCGCACACTGAGGGTGTGTTTACCATCGACGCCCGTACGCCCGACCTGGTTCCGGTGCTGTCGCGGGGAAAGCACCGCAACCCGCGCCGGGGCGCCTGCTTCATGGAAATGGCCTCGTACCTGGCCGGCGAGCCGTGGAGCGACCACCCGGCCTGCACCCACCCGCTGCTGGCCGGCCTGGCCCGGCTGGTCAACGACAACAGCAGTGACGCCGCCCGGCAGCGGCTGGCCGTGCTGATCCCCTCGGTGATCGGTCTGACCAGCGACGACCTGCACGTGGACGCGCGGATCGCGCTGCGCTGCGCGACCACCGCGCTGCCGGTGGCCGCGGCCGAACGGCAAAACGTGCTCGCAGTGTCGGTTTACGCCTGCAACCGGATGCTGGCCACGCTCGACGGGCGGCCGGCGGACGAGCTGGAGGAGTCCAGCCGCGAGGCGCTGGCGCAGGTCCCGCACGCGGCCCGCTGGGCGGCGCGGTTCAGCAACGGGTTCGTCACCTCGGCGAAGGCGTTCCGCCGGCAGGCCGCGCCGAGCACCGTGCGGTACGCGGTGGACGGGATCGCCAAGGCATGCATCCCTGATCCGGACACGATGCTGCGCGAGCTGCTCGTCGGCGCCATCAACGACTGCGCGGCGTACTGCAAGCCCGGCAGCGAGGCCGGCGAGCCACGGCCGACGGCCCGGCGGCTGCCCCCGGCGATCCGCCGGTAACCCGCGCCTGCCTGCGGGTCTCCCTCTCGAGCTGCCTGCGGGTCTCCCTTCTCGAATGGCGCACCCGCCGTGGCGGTGCTGACCGTCCCGCACGGTGGGCGTGATCTGCTGCGCCGGTCTATGCACAACCCTTGTGCAAAGAGTCTGTGCATAGCTATTGTGCACGCATGGCCCATCCCGAGATCCGCCTGAACAGCCAGCAGCTGCGGATGCTCGCCCACCCCCTACGATCGCGGCTGCTCACTGCGCTGCGCCTGGAAGGGCCGGCGACCGCGACCCGGCTCGCCGCCAGCCTGGGCACCAACACCGGTGCGACCAGCTACCACCTGCGCCAGCTCGCCGCGGTCGGTCTGGTGGTCGAGCACGAGCAGGCCGGCGGCGGCCGGGAGCGCTGGTGGCGGGCCGCGCAGGCCAGCCACGGTTGGCTGGACAGCGAGGTCGGCGGCGACCCGGACGACCAGGCGGCCGCCGACTGGCTGGCCGACCACTACCTGCGCGAGTTCTTCGCGGCGGCGCAGCACTGGCTCGCCGAACGGCGTGCGTGGCCGGCGGCCTGGCGGGAGGTGCACTTCTCCAGCGACTTCCTGCTGGAGCTGACCCCGCAGCGGCTCAAGCAGCTGGAGGAGGAGCTGCACCAGGTGGTCCTGCGCTACCGCCAGGAGCCGGCGGCGGAGGGCAGCGAGCGGGTGCTCTTGGCAATCTACGGCTTCCCACTGCGGCGCGGCCAACGATGACCATCAACCGCCGTTACCTCGTGCTGCACGGCCTGCGCTGGCTGCCCACCGGCCTGCTCATCCCGATCCTCGCCCTGCTCCCGCTGCAGCGCGGGCTCTCGCTGGGCCAGATTGGCCTGGTCTTCGCGACCCAGGGCCTGGTCGTGCTGTTCCTGGAGCTGCCGACCGGCGGGCTGGCCGACGCGCTCGGCCGGCGGCCGGTGCTCCTGCTCGCCAGCGCGACCGGCCTCGCCGCGCTGATCCTGCTGTTCTTCGCCGATTCGATGGCCCTGTTCGCCGGCGCGTACTTCCTGCAAGGCATCTACCGGGCGCTGGACAGCGGCCCGCTGGAGTCCTGGTACGTCGACGCCGCGCTGGACGCCGACCGCGACGCGGACATCGAGGCCGGCCTGTCCCGCGGCAGTCTGGTCCTCGGTCTCGCCATCGCCGCCGGCGCGCTGCTCAGCGGCGGCCTGATCGCGCTGGATCCGCTGCCCGGCGTGGATGCCCTGGCGGTGCCCGTGCTCACGGCGCTCGTTCTGCAGGCCGTTTACTTCGCGGCCCTCGCGGTGCTGCTCATCGAGCGGCGGCCGGCACGTGGGCTCGGCGCGTTGACGAGGTCGATCCGCGCGGTGCCGTCGGTCATCGCCTCAGGCGCCTCGTTGCTGCGCCGCTCGCGGATCCTGCTCGCGCTTGTCGCGGTGGAGCTGTTCTGGGGCTTCGGCATGGTCACCTACGAGACCCTGCTCCCGGTGCGACTGTCTGAAGTGGTGGGTGGCGGCGCGGCCGCCGCGATCATGGGCCCGGCCGGATCGGCCGCCTGGCTGGTCTCCGCGCTCGGTGCCGGACTGGTACCGCGGGCGAGCCGGCGGTTCGGCGTCCCGCTGACCGCCGCCGCGCTGCGCATCCTGCAGGGCACGACGGTGGTCGGGATGGCCCTGCTCGCCGGGCCGGCCGGCGTGCTCGCCGCGTACCTCGCCTGTTACACGATCCACGGCGCGGCCAACCCGCTGCACCAGGCGCTGCTGCATCGTCAGGTGGACGGCCCCTACCGGACCACGGTCCTGTCGATGAACTCGATGATCGCGCAACCGGCCGGCGCGCTCGGTGGGGTGGCGCTCGGCGCGCTCGCCGACGCGACCACCGTGCCGGTCGCCATGCTGGTCGGCGCGGTGGTACTGGCCGCGGCCGCGCCGCTCTACCTGCCGGCGCGGGCGACCGCGCGGCCCGCGGCAGCCGGACCCGTCCCGGCCGGGTCGCGCGGGGCCGCAAGGTCGTCTCGTCCCGGCGGCGGGCGACCATCGGATGCGGTCTCGCAGGTCGGCACACGTACGGCATCGGTAACCGTCTCTGATTGACATCTTGTGCCCGCCCCTTGAGTGGTGAGAGCATTGCCTCGCAATCATCTGAATCGACCTCAGCGTATGCCTGAAGGGCCGATGTCAAACCAGGTGATTACACGTCAACCAGGACGTGTCCGACAACCCCCACCGGAGGCTCCTGTGAGATCCACGAAGTCCCTGCTCGTCGGCGCGGCCGTGGTCGCGCTGACCGCCACCGCGCTGGTCGCCACGCCGGCGAGCGCGGCACCGGCACCGGCCCCGAAGGTCGCGGACGCGCAGACCGTGCAGGCGCTCGCGGCCCGCCTGGGCGACAAGGTCACCGCTGGCACGTACCTCGACCAGGCGACCGGCAAGATGGTCGTCGCCGTCACCGACCAGGCCAGCGCACAGGCCGTACGCTCGGCCGGCGCGGTCGCCAAGATGGTCAGCCGCAGCGCGGCAGACCTGCGGAAGGTCACTGACGGCCTGTACGCATCCGCGCGGCTGCCCGGCACCGCCTGGGCCGTCGACCCGACCACCAACCAGGTCCTGGTCTCGGTGGACGACAGCGTGACCGGCGCAGCGCTTGCCAAGGTGCAGTCGGTCGTCAAGCGCTACGGCGACGCCGTCCGGCTCGAGCACGTGCCTGGCGTGTTCCGGCCGTTCATCTCCGGTGGTGACGCCATCTACGGCGGCAACTCCCGCTGCTCGCTCGGCTTCAACGCGCGCAACAGCAGCGGCGAACAGTTCTTCGTCACCGCCGGGCACTGCGGCAACATCGCGTCGACCTGGTACGCCAACGCCAGCCACACCACGGTCTTGGGCACCCGGGTGCTGAGCGTCTTCCCGGGCAGCGGCGACTACGCCGTCTTCCGGTACACCGGAAGCATCTCCCGCCCCGGCAACGTCGACCTGTACAACGGCAGCTTCCAGGACATCACCTCGGCCGCCAACCCGGTGGTGAACCAGACGGTGCGGCGTAGCGGCAGCACCACCGGCGTGCACAGCGGCCGGGTGACCGCGCTGAACCAGACGGTGACCTACCAGGGCGCCGGCACCGTGACCGGCCTGATCCGGACCACGGTCTGCGCCGAGCCCGGTGACAGCGGCGGTTCGCTGTTCTCCACCGGAAGCGTCGCGCTCGGCCTGACCTCCGGGGGCAGCGGGAACTGCCGCTTCGGCGGGACGACCTTCTTCCAGCCCGTCATCGAGGCGCTCAACGCGGCCGGCCTGAGCGTCTACTGATCCGAGTCTGGCGCCATGGCGGGCCGGCGGATCTCGGCCGGCCCGCCGTGGCCCTTCGTCCTTACTGGGCTGCGTTTGCCGTCCAGTATGGACATGTTGGGGGGCGGCGGACCGGCTTCACCATGTGAAAAACGCCATATCGGACCGGGCAACTTTCCCGCGGCCGGTCCCGTACTCCCGGGCGACGGGCCGACCGGTCCGGAAGCATTACTGCCCCCCTTGAAGGTGCGGCCGGGGCGGGAGAGGTGAGGCTCCCGCCCCGGCCGGCCAGCGGGACCTGCGCCGGCCTGCCAGGGCACGGCCAGAGGAACCTGACCTCTGCCCTCCAGCGCGAACCCAGACGAACCCGCTCCCCCGGCTTCCGGGGCCTGGCACTGTCCATGTCTGATTTCTTCAAGACGCGGTATGCCGGGATGCGTAGCGTCGGGCGCATGGCACCTACGTTGAACGCGATCGGCCTCGTAGTGGCCGACATGGGCAAGTCACTCGCCTTCTACCGGCGGCTGGGACTCGACATCCCCGAGTCCGCCGACGCCGAACCCCACGTCGAGGTGCAGCTGCCGGGCGGCCTGCGGCTGCTCTTCGACACCGTCGACACGATCCGCTCCTTCGACCAGAGCTGGACCCCGGCGCAGGGCGGCCCGCCAGTGCATCTCGCCTTCCAGTGCGCAAGCCCGGCCGAGGTGGACCAGGTCTTCGCCGATCTGGTGCGGGCCGGGTACGAGGGGCACAAGCAGCCGTGGGACGCCTTCTGGGGCCAGCGGTACGCCATCGTGCACGACCCGGACGGCAACGCCGTCGACCTGTTCGCCACTACCTGATCAGCGCGCTGAGCGGGACGCCGGCCAGGTCCTTCACCTCCCGGGCCAGGTGGGCCTGGTCCGCGTACCCGGCCGCGGCGGCGACGGCGGCGAACGCGGTGCCGGCGCGGGCCAGCTCCAGCGCCCGGACCATCCGCATGATCCGGGCCAGCGTCTTCGGCCCGTAGCCGAAGGCCGCCAGGCTGCGCCGGTACAGCTGACGATCGCTCAGGCCGACCGCGGCGGCGGTGGCCCGGACCGGTTCGCCGGCCCGCAGCCGGGCGGCCACCTCGCTGATCAGCCGGTCCGGCACCGGGCGGCGGGCCGCCGCGATCTCCTCCAGCGCCGCGCCCGGATCCGTCGCCTGGTGCACCCGCTCGGCGAGCCGGCGCACCTCGCCGGCCGGCCAGAGATCGTCCAGTGGAACGCGCTGGTCGCGCAGCTCCCACGCTGGCACGCCGAACACGGCCGGGCCGGTGCCGGGCGGGAACCGCACACCGGCATAGGCGGTGCCCGGCGGGGCCGGCGCCACGTAGGCGGTGGAGTCCGGGCCGGCCACCACGAGCCGGTCGCCGTACCACATGAGGTCCATGCACCCGTCGGGCAGGATCCGCTGCACGTGCCCGGCCGCCACCGGCTCCTGGTGCCAGACCACCGCGCCGGGCAGTCGCGAAGCCCGCTCGCCATACATACGTCACGATGCTATGCCCAGGGGAATGGGCGCAGGTCCGGCCCAACCCATTCGCGCCGGGCCATTGGCGCTGCCAGGGTGCCCGGGCGGTAGTGCCGAAAGATCAGGCGCTTGTCGAGCAGCTGCGGATGGCGCTCGACGAAAGCCTCGAACTGGGTACAGGTCGGGTCGCTCGCCATGTGGTGGGCGACCGCCTCCACCCACGCCCGCGAGACCGTGTGGTGGTACTTCTGCGGCACCTGCTGGTACGCCGTGATCTGCCGCAACCGCTGGCAGACTTTGTCGGTCGCGAGTGGCATGCCGTACTGCTGCACGGCCTGGAACGCCAGCTTGACGTGATCGCGATGGCCGAACCGGTGGCCGGCATGGCGGGTCATCAGATCTCCTCCAGCGCGGCGACGACCGCGCGGAACCCGGCCAACTGCCGGCTGGAGACGCCGGCGAGCGCCTTGCCCTCGATACTCCGGACCGCGTCGTTCACCCGGCCGGCGACCGCTCGGCCGGACCTGGTGAGCGTGATCCGGAACGAGCGGCGGTCGGCGCGATCGAGCTTGCGTACCAGGTAACCGCGCCGCTCCAGCCGGTCCAGCACGCCGGTGAGGGTGGTCGCACGGGTGCCGGTCTCCCGGGCCAGCTCTCGCACGCTCAGCACCCGGCCACCGGCCAGGTTGGCCATGACGTTGATCTCGGACCCGGTCAGCCCCAGGTCGCCCACTGCACTGACCAGTGCCTGCAGGCTGCGGTGGGTGGCGCGGTGCAGGCCGATCAGTACGGAATCGGGTAGCACGGAATCGGATTATACGGTTTGGAACTGATCGGTGGAATCTCTTCGCCCGGATGGCCCATCACGGTGACCTAGCTTCCCTGGCTAACCTTCTGACATGGCCCTCGCGACGCCAGCGGACATGACCGCCTACGCCGGGCGCAAGCGGGAGCTGCTCGGTGCCCTCACCGGCACCGTCCTGGAGATCGGTGCGGGCGCCGGCGCGAACTTCGTCCACTTCGATCGGTCTATCCGATGGATCGGCCTGGAACCGGACCCAAGGTGGCACGACCAACTGGACCGGGCGGCCGCAGCGCACGGCAACGGCAGCGCAGTGATCGGCGGACGGGCGGAACAGATCCCGCTTGCCGACAACACTGTGGACGCTGTCGTCTCGACCATCGTCCTCTGCTCGGTGGCCGACCAGGAGCGTGTCCTCGCCGAGGTGCGCCGGGTGCTGCGGCCGGGCGGGACGTTCGTCTTTTTCGAGCACGTCGCCGCGCCGGGGACCTGGACGCGGCGCCTGCAACGGGTGCGGGCGCTGTGCTACTCGCGTCGCTTCGACGCCGGCTGCGACCCTTCCCGGGAGACCTGGCGCCCGATCGAGGCCGCCGGCTTCCGAAACGTCGACCTGGCTTGGTACGCACGGCGGATCCGCTTTGGCGTCTACAACCGCTACATCGCGGGCCAGGCGATCTGTTGAGACGTCCAAAAAGGGCGGAACTCGGTGAACGCCGGCTCGGTCAGCGCACCGGGGAGGCGGATCGCCATGCAGCGGGTGACATTGTGATCGACGCTCCCGCCGGCAAAGGCTCCGGGCACCGG
Organism: Micromonosporaceae bacterium; assembly: GCA_019689695.1. GTDB lineage: Bacteria > Actinomycetota > Actinomycetes > Mycobacteriales > Micromonosporaceae > JADGHA01. The sequence continues at coordinate 11,516 of JADGHA010000028.1, forward strand.
TGTCCAGCCCAGGTTCCGCTCGTAGTAGCGCACCGCGGTCCGCACAGGCGGCGTCCAGCTGTCATCGAGCACGACCAACCCATTTGGCCGGACGATCTTACGCAGGAAGTACAGGTCCACGAAGACCTCGTGGAACCGATGGCTTCCGTCCACGAACGCCGCGTCTGCGACGAGCCCTTCCGCGACAAGTCGCGGTAGCGCTGCCGAGGATGGCTCGGCCATGAGCCGGGCGAATTCGTCGAGCCCCGCCGAGCGCAGCTGGTCCCAGCCCACATTGGACCATTCCCGTTCCTGGAACGGATCGATGATGACGTGCCGGGGGTTCGGGCGACCGACGGCAGTCAACGCCTCGCCGATGGCCAGAGCGGAGGAGCCGTAGGCAAGTCCGATCTCGACGACCGTGCTGGCCCCCTCCGCGGCCAGCAGGTCGCGGAGGCAGTCGCAGTCCCGCTCTGGCAACGAGACCGTCGCGAAGTCCCGCTCGCCGTCACGCGTCCATCGCGGACCCTCCCGCGCGAGCCGCCGTCGCGCAGCTCGGATCCGTGCCATGCGCTCGTCCCGGTTCATCAGTCCACCAGCCCGTCGCTCGTCTCATCGACCAGCTGTCGCCAGGCGGCCGCGGTTGCACACTACCGTGGCTCGCGCCCACTCCGGTGCCGCCTGTTGGGTCGGGATCACTCAGCGACGCCCGGGCTCGCACCCGGTGGCGTCTGCCGGTAATGCGCCATGGCAGCCATCACCGACTCGATCTCGCCGGGCGGCAACGTCCGGACCGGCAGCCCGGTGCTCATCGCGCGCAGCTGCACGTCACACACGTACTCCAGATACGCGGCCAGGTCCAGGGCGCTCCGTACCGAATCCCCGACACAGACCGCACCGTGGTTGGCCATGAGCGCCGCCCTCCGGCCGGTCAGGGCCGCGGCAACGCCGGCGGCCAGCTCTGCCGTGCCGAACCTCGCATAAGGCGCGACGCGGACAGAGCCTCCGAACAATGCAAGGTAGTAGTGCGTGGCCGGAATCTCGTCGACAACGAGGGACAACGCGGTTGACGCCGGGGCATGGGTGTGCACCACGGCCGAGACACCGGACTCCCCCGGATGCGGATCGCCGGAGCCGGGCCGGGCCTGAACTCTCCGGTAGACCTCCAGGTGCAGCGGCAGTTCCGTGGACGGGCGCAGCGGGGCCTCCACCGGCGCGCCGTCCAGCCGGTGGACCCCCACCAGCTCCGGGGTCAGGTCGTCGTAGTCCAGCCCGCTCGGGCTTATCGCGACCAGGTCGCCCGCCCGAACGCTCACGTTGCCGGCGGTGCCCACCACCAGGCCGGCGCCGCGCATCCGGCGGCAGGCCCACACCACCTGCTCCCGCTCTTCGGCCAGGATCACGACGCCACCCCTTTCCCCGGGCCGGCTCCGTATGTTGATCAGGAGGACAGCCGCGCCGGAGACTCACCCGCCAACCTCACCGATCAACGCACCGGAACCTTAGCGCGTTCCCGGCCCGCGACCGGAGCTTATCCACCGATGGCGCCCCGTCCATAATGGACTGGGCGCCATGGTGAACGGGGTCTCTACCGCCCCTTCAGCAGGGCCGGCACGCGACCGATCAGGTCATCCAGGATGAGCGTCAGGCCGGCGCCGACCAGCCAGGCGTCTTTGGCGAAGGGGATTCCCTGCTGGGTGGGGCGGATGTCGCCCGGCTCGTGCAGACCCGGCGTGGCCCAGTAGAGCCGCATCAGGCCGGCGCTGAACCCGAGCAGGCCCGCGCCGACCACCGCGGACGGGATGATCGGCAGCAGCAGGGCGGCGCCGAGAGCGATCTCGCTGCCGGAGAGCAGCCGGCCGAACTGCCGTGGCTCGACGCGCTTGATCGCGGGGATCGCCTGGGCCGCCATGCCGTGCACGCCCGCGGCCGCCTCGCCGTCCAGGCTGCGCTTGGACATCCCGGAGTTCACGAAGAAGGCGCCGATCACGAGCCGCAGCGGAAGATGGGACAGGTTCATGATCACTCCGTTCTGTGGGTACCGCTGCCGGCCGCGTACCCGAACCGGCCCAGCGCACACCCGGCCAGCGTCGGCGAGCCGGAAGTCCTAGCCGCTGTGTCGGCGCAGCTGTCTGCTCGCAAGCAGCGCGATGAGCAAGGGCACCAGGACCCACAGCTGTGCCGCCGTGTAGTGGCGCAGCTCCGCGAAGACGTCGACGCCCTCGATCTCGGCTTCCAGGGCGCCCGGGCGCACGAACGCCACCGCGTACAGCATCAGCGGCACGTAGTTGACGCCCACACCCACGAACCACAACCCGAACAGCGTGCGTGTCACGCCATCAGCGGACAAGAGCAGCGTGACGCCGACCGCGCAGAGGCCGAAGGCGCCGACGACGAACTCGGTGAGGATGACCCAGCGTCGCCACCGGGCACCCGCCGACCCCCACATGTCGACGGCGGCGAGACGACGGACGTCCATCCGGATGGCCACCAGTGCATGCTGCCACAGCAGCCGATAAATCGAATGCCCACGGCCAGCTCGTAGCAGATGCTCGCGTCATGGGTCTCATACACCAGATCGTGCGACTGACCGACGACGTACTCGGTGCGGATCTGGTCGGGGCGTACCTCCACGGATCCGCTGTGCTCGGCGGCCTCAAGCCGGCGAGCGATGTCGACGTCCTGGCCGTCTCGCGGCGCAGCATGGACGGCGGGCAGCGGCAGGCGCTGCTCGACGGGCTGCTCGGCTGCTCGGGCGCGCCGGCCGGTGCCAGGCCGGTCGAGCTCACCGTCGTGGTCCAGTCCGAGGTCCGCCCCTGGCGGATGCCGCCAACCTGCGACTTCCTGTACGGCGAGTGGCTGCGCGCCGAGTTCGAGGCGGGTACGATCCCGCAACCAGAGCCGATGCCGGACCTGGCCCTGCTCGTCACGGTGGTACTCGCCGGCGACCGCCCGCTGATCGGGCCACCACCCGCGCACGTGTTGGATCCCGTTCCCCGGGCCGATGTCGCGGCGGCTTGCACGGCAGCGCTTCCAGGCCTGCTCGACGAGCTTGGCCGCGATACCCGCAACGTAGTGCTCACCCTCGCCCGGATCTGGACCACACTCGCCACCGGGACCATCGTGTCCAAGGACGCCGCTGCCGAGTGGGCGCTGGCCCGGCTCCCACCTGAGCACCGCCCGGTCCTGTGGCACGCCAAGGAGCTCTATCTCCGCAGCCGGTACTCCGAGGAGAGCTGGTCGGACCAGCTCAGCGCGCAGATACGACCGCACGTCGACAAGGTGCTCGCCGAGATCCACCGGCTGTCGGCACACTGACAGGCCACTATGGACCTTCTGGTCAGGCGTCGACGGTCAACCGAACCGTCACGGTGTCACCGACCTCGAGCCCTTCCGTTTCCCGCACTCGGGCCTTGATCGGGACGACGTAACGCCCGTCCTTGGGGAACAGCGACGTCTCCCATCCGGTCGCGCCGATCCGAACAGAAACCGGGATCATGCCCCAGCCGTAGCTGACGAGAGGCGCGGCCGACGCGAGCTCACGGCACTGCTCGTCTGGGACCGTGATGAAGTACCAGGGCGCGGGCCCCTTCCAGAACCAGATCTCGCCGCTGAACGCCAGGTTCATTGGGTCAGGATAGGGCGAGGAGGGCGGAGAGTCGGCGCAGGTTGTGCCTGACCGGGCGGTAGTAGATCCACGTTCCGCGCCGCTGTCCTTCGATGAGGCCCGCCTCGCGCAGGGTCCTGAGGTGGTGCGAGATGGTCGGGCCGGTGACCTCGAAGTCGTCCGCGGTCAGGTCGCAGACGCAGATCTCCCCGTCCGGGGCCGAGGTGATGCGCGACAGCAGGCGAAGCCGGGTCGGGTCGCCGAGCGCCTTGAACATGCGCGCCAGCTCAGCGGCGTGCGCGGGGCCGAGGGAGGCCTCGGCGATGGGCGGGCAGCAGACCGCCTGGTCGGCCTTCTCCTCCGGGACCACGAGCTGTCTCGACATGCCCCTAGGTTGACAGACCTCAAATCAGGGTGCAAACCCACCTCTGGTTGCTGGCTCGTCGTCTGCCGGCGGTAGGCGATGATCTCCCCATGGTCAGCTCGGCCACCGGGGACCGGCCCGCGTTCGACCGCGACGAGCCACGCCCGCGACCGGTGGCTAAGCCGTAGTCCCCATCGCCAGCTCCCACAGGTCTGCCGAAAGACCGAAGGGTACGCCCGGTGTAGAACTGACCGAAATAGAGAGTCCATAAAGGATACTGTGCCGTGCTCTGGTGCATCAGCCCGGCAACCGCGTCGGTTGCTTGCCATGTGCCAGCCGGCAAGGCGGTGTCAGCTGAATGAGACCATACGACCATGAGCAGCGACATCTCCCCCGAGGTGAGCGCCCTGGCGATCAATGTCACGATCCCGGAGGAGCTCCGCTGGACCGACACGCGACGCGGTGAGGAGTACCAGCTGACCACGCTCAACGTCCGGCTCCTGCCAGACGGGCGCCTCGCGGCGAAGGCTTACGGGCGCCCGACCGGCGGGGGCCGCGGCACATTCGTCTCGTTCCCGGTACCCGACCGGCCGGAGCTGGCGGCTCTGATCGACAAGGCCGCCAGCCGTGCCAGCGCGCTGTGGGCCGCCGCCCACCGCGGTTTCAGCTGACGCTCCGCCCGCCCCGACTCGGCGCGCAGTGCGGCCACAGGCCGGGGACGGCTGGGGGCTTGCCGCAGTCAACAGAGCTCAGAGTTGGACGTGGCCACCGGGCGGGAGTCGCCGGATCTCGGCATTCAGCCGAGCCGCCTCGGCCTCGAGGACCCCCTCGAGGACCTTGATGCCCCACTCGTTGATCAACCCGTCGTGGATTGCGTACGCCCGGCGGGGGGCCATCCGACGCAGGTAGCCAATCAGATCCGGCACCGTCATCCAGGGCGCCTGGCCGGGCACGAGCAGCGTAGGCACCTCGACCAGGGTCAGCGCGTCACCGGGATGGAATACCTCGCCGTCGACGACAAAACCTACGTTGTCGACCGGTGGCACATCGGGGTGGCTGTAGTGGTGCTTCTCGCCGACCACCTCGATGCGGAATCCGGCTGCCTCGAACGCGTCCCCGTTGCCCACGACGACCACCCGATCCCCGAGATCGGTCAGCTGTCGGGCCACCCCCGGGCACGTGTAGATGCGCAGATCCGGATGCCGGCCAACCGCCTCGCGCAGCCGTACGGGATCGAAGTGGTCGAAGTGCTCGTGCGTGATGAGGACAGCTTCGATGTCGAGCAGCGCGGCCGGCTCAGGGGTCATCGCCCCCGGGTCGACGACGATGGCGCGTCCCTGCTTCTCGAGCCGGACGCACGCGTGGCCGAACTTCACAAGATCCATCCCGCGGATTTACCACACCCACCCGGCGTCTGGATCCCGGGTGTCCGGTCGAGGGTCGCGTCCTCGGTGCGACCTGGCTCAGATCCAGCCTCGGAGACTGGCCCGCACGCCTGCCTGGAAGCGGTTCTCCGCACCGAGAATGTCCAGCAGTCGCCGGATACGTCGACGCATCGTCCGCGACCACCCGGTTCCGCGAGCCGCCACAGCGCCGCCACTATCAACAACCCTGGCGGCGTTCGTGAGGGCTGGCCGTCATGCCAGACCTGCACCCGATAGTCGAGCTGCTCGCCGGTGCAGAGATCGTCCGGCCCGGGCCGCAAGTACGGGCACCCCGTCACCCTTTGCACGACGAACGGCGGCCAGTCCGCCGACAACCGTCCCGTACCGACCGGTTCCTACTTCTGCGGCTAGTTGTAGGGACCAGGACCGTTGTTGACGCGGCTGATCGGGGGGCGGCCGCCGAGGGCGGTGTGGGTGCGGTGGTGATTGTAGATGTGGAGCCAGTCGGGTA
>JADGHA010000506.1 GCA_019689695.1 Micromonosporaceae bacterium
GGGGAAGGGAGCGGCGGCGGCGCCACAGCAGGGGCGTGCCAGTCGGTTCGGCGAGCGTGCCGGTGGAGACCAGGTGGCGAAGGTGGGCAACCGTCTCCGCCAGCGCCATCCGCCGCATGAAGCCGTGCAGGGCCGGCCATCCGCGCGACCAGGTGAGCTCCGCCGCGATGGCCCAGGTCGTCGGGTGCGGCAGGCGGTCCACGGCGGCGAGCACCTCCTTGCCGCGCTCCTCGTGGTGGTCCTTCAGCGCGGCCACCCGCCGGTCGATGCCACGGAAGCGGTACTCGTGGGCGGGCAGCGCCTCGTCCGTGGCGAACGCCGCCGTACGGTCGAGCGACGCCAGGTACGCCGAGAGCGGGTCATCTTGGCGTGCACTGTGGACACCGATGTTGGGGCTGATGCGGGGCAGCAGGTGGTCGCCGGTGAGCAGCACACCAGCCGACTCGTCGTGCAGGCACAGGTGACCGGGGGTGTGGCCGGGTGTCCACACCGCCCGGACATTGTGGTCGGTGATCGGCAGGCGGTCGCCGTCGTTGAGGTAGCGGTCGGGCTCCGCCATGGCGAGCACGTGGGCGAGCTGGGCGTAGTCGATGACGAGCTCGCCGTCCGGTACGCCGTGCTGCCGCAGCCAGGCGGCGTCGGCCTCGGCGCTACGCTCGCGCCACGCCCGGGCCGGCAGGGTCTCGGCCTCGGCGGGATGCATCGCGATCCAGGCGCCGCTGATCTCGCGTAGCCAGCCGCTGAGGCCGTGATGGTCCGGGTGGATGTGCGTCACGACCACGCCGGAGACGTCCCGTAGGTCGGCGCCGGCGGCGGCCAGCCCGGCGGTGAGCGCCTCGCGGCCGTCGGCCGTGTCCCACCCGGGGTCAACCACCACGACAGCGGTTGTGCCCACGAAGGCGTACGACAGGGTGTACCGCATCGGGCTGTCGAGGATCGGCACCGGGATCGACCACAGCCCAGGGCGTACTTCTTCGACGGGTGGGAGCCTGCGGTCGCGCCACGCCTCGTGCTGCACGGTGCCGGTGACCGTTATGCCGTCCACGGCGCTCGGCTCCCGACGGTCCGGCCAGTCACGGTTGGAGTGCTCATTGCCTGCATCATCGCGCCGACGGCGGGCGTACCGGTGGCAGCGTGACCGATGTCTCAGCCGGCGGCTCGCAGCGGCTGGCGGGAGGCGGTCAGGAGAGCCGTTCGCCGCGCTGCCGGGGGATGCTGGGCCCGGATGGTCCCGTCCCGACGGGCTCGTGGGCGGGCCGCAGTGCGGCCAGCCCGGCCACGGCCAGCCATTCGTCGCCGACCAGCGGCGGCAGCGTGGCCCAGACCGAGTCCAACACGTCGGCCCAGGGTGAGCCGGCGTCGCGCAGGCCGAGGCGCAGCAGCTGCACCGCGGCCCGGTGCTCGGTGAGCAACGCCGCGCCCGTGCGGGGCTCGGCGGCCGCGTACTCCAGCAGGACGCCGAGGTGGTCGGGTGGTTCGTTCCCGGTCAGCCGCAGGCCGCTGGACCGGTACGTCTCCTCCAAGCGCCGCAACGACCGGTCGCGGCGCCGGCTGCCGTAGGTGAGGAAAAGGCAGCGGTCGGGGTGGTCGAAGGTGGCCGTGTACTCCCTGGCGAGCGTCGCCGCCGGGGTGCCGGCGAGGTGGTCGATGAAGCGGCCCAGCGGCCCGCCGAGCGGGTCGTCGAGGGCGATGGAGACCAGGCGGAGCAGGTCGAGCCGGGCCAGCATCTCCTGGTCGGGAAACCCGAGCAGCAGTGACTGCGCCTGCCACGCGAGCGAGTGGGTGGACTCCGGCGCCGGCGGGTCCACGGTGACCTCGGTCCGGGTGAAGAAGCGGCGGGTCCCGGTCAGCGCCTCAGCCAGGTAGCTGTCCAAGCCCGCCGACGCTTGGCTACCGACCATCGCGGTCCCTCCCCTGACACGTCATTGCCGCATGTCGATTGCCGCCGTGACAGATCACGGTAGCGTTCCGCGACCCGATCCGCAGTCCGACTCGCCGAGAGTACGCGCGAGATGGCTGAGCGTTATCGGGCGTATCTGGAGTTCTCGCCCAAGCCGCCCAGATCCGGTGTGGACGGCTGGAATCACAATAGCGCGGCGAGATCGACCACGTGGCACGAGGCATGCCCGGGGCTGCTGTCCGCATTCGCCACTGCCCGCGGCCCGTCCGGCGGCCAGATCTACTTTGGACGGATAGGGACGGGCTGCCCGCGCCGGTAGCATCGCCCCATGAGTAAGACCCAGTACTACACCGCCACCAGCGTCGACGGGTTCATCGCAGACCAGCACAACTCGCTCGACTGGCTGTTCGAGGTGGAGCGGCAGGGTCAGGACCGCTTCGGCCCGTTCTTCGCCGAGGTCGGCGCGTTCGCCATGGGCGCCACCACCTATGAGTGGGTACTCGCACACGAGAAGCTGCTCGAGCAGCCGCAGAAGTGGCGCGGATGGTACGGCGACGTGCCGTGCTGGGTCTTCACCCACCGCAGCCTCCCGGCACCGGCGGACGCGAACATCACCTTCGTCAGCGGCGATGTCCGTCCGGTCCACGAGGCGATGGCGACCGCGGCGCGGGGCAAGAACATCTGGCTCGTCGGTGGCGGCGAGCTGGTCGGCGCGTTCGCCGACCAGGGTCTGTTGGACGAAATCATCCTGGGAGTGGCCCCGGTCACACTTGGCGCCGGCGCGCCGCTGCTACCACGGCGGCTGCCCTCGTCGCGGCTGTCCCTGTCATCGGTCGAGCAGGCAGGTCAGTTCGCCTACCTGACCTACGCGGTCCGGTAGGTCGGGCTCCGCTTCATGCGGCACCTGTCACCCCAGCCGCCAGCGCGTCACTCCAGCCGCCAGGCGCGGGTGATGGTCTGGACCAGCGAGTTGCCGTGCTGGTCAGCCGCCGTGACTCGAAGCGAGGCGAAGCCGGC
>JADGHA010000507.1 GCA_019689695.1 Micromonosporaceae bacterium
GGGTGCGCTGGCGGAGGGGGACGGGCCGGGCGCTGGCGTCTGACTCGCGGCGCCGCTGGAAGGCGGGGCTCCGCCAGCCTTCGTGGAGGTCGCCGGACCGGGCGCCGGTGACCTGCTCGACCGCAGCGGCTCCGGCACCCGTTCGCGCCGGACGTCGTACGGACCTGTCGGTGTGGGCGGGCTGACCGCCGGCGGGGCGGCGCCGTTCTGATCCGGCAGCGGCGGCAGGAACACCGCCTGGTCCAGGCGGCGCACCTCCGGAGCCGGGTCGACCGCCAGCACCTGCGGCCGGCGGGCCACCCCCGCCAGCGCGGCCGGCGCACCGCGCACCACCGCCGCGTACAGGCAGGAACAGCCGGCGCGGTACGCCGCCGCCTCCTGCTGCGCGAGCCGGGCGCCGCGGGCGTAGGCGGCCTGCAACCGCCGCTCCTCCCGGCCGTCGCCGGTCAGCTTGGCGCTCAGCCGCTGGAAGTCCGCTGCCTCGCGCTCCCGGCTGTCGGCCAGGGCGGACATCCCGGCGGCCACGCCCGCCGGCACCTCGGTGACCGTGAAGCGCTCGGTCTCGGTCGGCTCGTCCGGCAGCTGGACACGGGTGTAAACCTGCACGACCTCCACCCCGGCCAGGGTCACCGCCAGCTCGTCGGGCGAGAGGTAGGCCGTGAAGGTCACCAGTGCGAACGCCTGGCCGGCCGCACCGCTGGCGACCAGGCGGGCCAGTTCGGACCGGGTGGACGCGACATAGCCCGGGATGGTCTGGTCACCGGCCACGCCGACCCAGGTCAACCCCGGCGGCGGCGGCCCGGCCGGCCGGTCCGCCGCCGTCCACAGCACGGTGGCGACCACCGCCGCGGCGGATGCGAGCGCGGCCGCGGTCAGCGGTCGGGGCCGCCGCAGCCGCCTGGCGGGTCCGCTGCGGGCCAGCCGGTCCAGCCCGCGCGCGGCCGGCGGCAGCAGCCGTCGGTCGAGCTCGCGCAACAGGTCCCTGGCGCCCACCGTCGGCACCCTCCTCGCTCGGGTACTGCGCCGGGCGGCCCGGTGCCCCGCCGTCGCCCCCGGGGGACGGCCCGCTCCGGTCAGGCCCGCTCGCGCAGCAGGTACAAGGCGTGGTCCAGGTCGTCAGGGTAGTCGCTGACGAAGCTCACGTCCTGGTTTGTGCGCGGGTGGGCGAAACCCAGCCGGTAGGCGTGCAGCCACTGCCTGGTCAGCCCCAGCCGGGCGGCGAACGTCGGATCGGCGCCGTACGTCAGGTCGCCGACGCACGGATGGCGCAGCGCCGAGAAGTGCACCCGGATCTGGTGCGTCCGGCCGGTCTCCAGCCGCACGTCGACCAGGCTCGCCCCGGGGAACGCCTCCAGCGTGTCGTAGTGCGTGATGCTCGGCTTGCCGCCGGAGACCACCGCCCACTTGTAGTCCTGCGTGGGGTGGCGGTCGATCGGCGCGTCCACGGTGCCCCGCAGCGGGTCGAGATGTCCCTGCACCACGGCGCGGTACCGCTTGTCCACCTCGCGGGACTTGAACGCGCGCTTGAGCACGCTGTACGCGAGCTCGCTCTTCGCCACCACCATCAGCCCGGTGGTCCCCACGTCCAGCCGGTGCACCACGCCCTGCCGCTCGGCTGCGCCGCTGGTGGCGATGGTCTGCCCGATGGCGGCGAGGCCACCGACCACGGTCGGTCCGGTCCAGCCGGGGCTCGGGTGGGCGGCCACGCCGGCCGGTTTGTCGACCACCACGATGTCGTCGTCGCTGTACACCACGCGCAGGCCGGACACCCGTTCGGGAACGACCGCGGGGGCCTCGCGCGGTGCGGGCAGCGTCACCTCCAGCCAGGATCCGGCGGAGATTCGCTCCGACTTGGGCCGCGGCGCTCCGTCGACCAGCGCGTCGCCCGCCTCCACCAGCGCCGCGGCGGCCGTCCGGGACAGCCCGAACAGCCGGGACACGGCCTGGTCGAGCCGCATGCCGTCGAGGCCGTCCGGCACCGGCAGCTCCCGCCTGGTCACGCCACCTCCTAGCGGGACACCATCCGGGTGCCGTCACGGCGCCGCCCGGTCAGCTCCAGCAGGACCGCCAGGAATACGCCGACGCACAGCGAGCTGTCGGCGACATTGAACACCGGCCAGACCTGGCCGTGGTCGTCGAAGAGGCTGACCATGTCCACCACGTGGCCGACGAACGGCCCGGGCGCCCGGAAGATCCGGTCCACCAGGTTGCCGAGGGCGCCGCCGAGCACCAAACCGAGCGAGACCGCCCACGGCGCCGAGCGCAGCCGCAACGCCATCCACCCGATCCAGCCCACCACCGCGACCGTGATCAGCGGGAAGACGAAGGTGTAGTTGGTGCCCAGGCTGAACGCCGCCCCGCTGTTGCGCACCTCGACCAGGTACACCGCCCCACCGAGCAGCCGTACCGGGGGCCGGTCGGCCAGCTGGGTCACCGCGAGGTGCTTGGTGATCTGGTCGGCGACAACGACCAGCACGGCGGCGATGCCGAGCACGGACAAGGCCCGGCTCCGGCTGGTCGGCACGGACTGGGAGACCGCCCGCCCCGGGTCTACCGCCGGAGCCTGCTCCCCTGAGACGGGATGGCTCAGCGTCGCTCCTCCAGTTGCTTGCAGGTGACGCACAGGGTAGCCGACGGGAACGCGGCCAGCCGCTCCACCGGGATGGCGTTGCCGCACCGCTCGCACCAGCCGTAGCTGCCGTCGTCCAGCCGCTCCAGCGCCCGCTCCACCTGGTTGATCTTCTCCAGGATACTGTTCGCCAGGGAGATCTCCTGCTCCCGCTCGAACGTCTTGGTGCCGGTGTCGGCCTGGTCGTCGCCGGCCGAGTCGGTCAGCCGGTCCCGCTGCAGCTCGGTGATCTCGGCCATTGTCTGGTCGTACTCGATGTGCAGCTCCTTGCGGCGGTCCGC
>JADGHA010000508.1 GCA_019689695.1 Micromonosporaceae bacterium
TGGGCTGCCGGAGCGCGCCGCCGACCGGCGGGCGCTGGTGCTGGACGGCCTGCTGGCGGTGTGCGCGGTCGGTCTCGACGTCGTCCTGCAGCTCAACCACCAGCCAGGGTGGCCGGCCGACTGGCGGGTGTCGCTCGCGGTCAGCGCGGGCTGTGCGGTGCCGATCGTGCTCCGCCGCGCCGCCCCGTGGCCGGCCATCTGGCTGGCGCTGGCCAGCATCGTGGCACCGACGGTGCAGGACTACGCGCCCGCCTCCGCGCTGATCGCGTTCGCCTGGTTGACCTACTCGTCCGCGGCGTTCTTCCCGGTCCGCCGGGCCGCGCTGGCCGCCGCGCTGCTGTGGGTTCCGGTGCTGGTGATCGACCTCGTCCGGCCCGCCCCGGCTCGGGCCGACGGGCTGTCCGGCATCTACCTCGCCATGGCGAACCTGCTCATCGGCCTCGTCTGCTACCTGGTCGGCCGGGTGGTCAACACCCGCCGCGCGTTCACGGCCGCGCTGGAGGAACGGGCGAAGACGGCCGAGGCGAACCAGCGCGCGCTGGCCGAGCAGGCGGTCGCCGACGAGCGGCGGCGCATCGCCCGCGAGCTGCACGACGTGGTCGCCCACCACGTCAGCGTCACCGGCGTGCTGGCCACCGGCGCGCGCCGGATGCTGCGCCGGGACCCGGACGCCGCGGAGGAGGCGCTGGCCACCATCGAGGAGACCAGCCGCACCGCGCTGCGCGAGATGCGCCGCCTGCTCACCGTGCTGCGCACCGAGGCCGAGCCGGACGTCGAGCTGACCCCGCAGCCGGACCTGGCCGGCATCGCCGCGCTGGTCGACCAGGTCCGCGACGCCGGGCTGCCGGTGAACCTGCGGGTCGAGGGCACCTGCCAGGCGCTGGACCCCGGCGTGGCGCTGACCATCTTCCGGATCGTTCAGGAGGCGCTCACCAACACCCTCAAGCACGCCGGCGACGCCACCGCCGAGGTGCGGTTGAGCTTCGGCACCCAGTGGCTGGTGGTGGAGGTCTTCGACACCGGCCGCGGGCCCGCCCCGGGCGGTGGCGGGGTCGGCCACGGCCTGGTCGGCATGCGGGAACGGGTCAGCCTGTACGGCGGTACCCTGCGCATCGGGCCTCGACCCGGGGGCGGCTTCCGGGTGTACGCGAGAATTCCGATCGAGGCGACCCGCTCCACCGAGGGCCCGGGCCCGGCAGCGGGTGGCTCCGCCGGTGCGCCCGGCAGGGTTGACGCGAATGCGGTGACCCGGTCCGGGGCGGCCGTCCAGCTCGCGGAACGGGAAGGTGCCCGGGTGGGCGGTGACGGCGGACGGGACGAGTAGGGCCGGTTGGGAGGCGAAGGCGGGTGAGTGCACGGTGACGCAGACCGCGGGCGACCGTCCGGTGCGGGTGCTGCTCGCCGACGACCAGCCCTTGCTGCGCACCGGCTTCCGCATGGTCCTCGGTGCCGAGCCGGACCTGGACATCGTCGGCGAGGCCGGCGACGGCGCGGAGGCGGTGGAGCTGGCCCGCCGGCTGCTGCCGGACGTGGTGCTGATGGACATCCGGATGCCCCGGCTGGACGGGGTGGGTGCGACCAAGGCGATCGTCGCCGCCCGGCTGCCGGTTCGCGTCCTCATTCTGACCACATTCGACCTGGACGAGTACGTGGTGGGCGCGCTGCGGGCCGGTGCGAGCGGCTTTCTGGCCAAGGACGTGCCGGCCGAGGATCTGGTCACCGCGATCCGCACGGTGGCCGCGGGCGAGGCGGTGGTCGCCCCGCGCATCCTCAAGCGGCTGCTGGACCGGTTCGCCGACAGCCTGCCCGACCCGAACGCCACCGCCCCGCGCGAGTTGGAGACGCTCACCGACCGGGAGCGCGAGGTCCTGGTGCAGGTGGCGCGCGGCCTGTCCAACGCCGAAATCGCCCAGGAGCTGTCGGTCAGCGAGACCACCATCAAGACCCACGTCGGGCACGTGCTGACCAAGCTCGGCCTGCGGGACCGGGTGCAGGCGGTGGTACTGGCGTACGAGTCAGGCCTGGTCCGTCCCGGCGGATGACGTGGACCCCGCGCGCCTCCTCCTCCAGGTGGAGGCGGACTCCGCGGGCGTGCGACCGCGGAACCGTCCCGGGGCACGACGGTTCCGGCCGTGGCAGCGCTTACGGTTGACGACGATGACGACAGCCGAAGGAGAAAGCATGAGCGCGACTGCCACGGCGACCGGGGTCGCCGCTGCTCGGGCGGTGGATGTGTGGAAGGTGTACGGCACCGGCGAGGCGCAGGTCATCGCCCTGCGCGCGGTCAACGTGGAACTCGAACGCGGCCACTTCACCGCCATCATGGGACCGTCCGGATCCGGCAAGTCCACCCTCATGCACTGCCTGGCCGGACTCGACACAGTCACCCGCGGCGAGGTCTACATCGGCGACACCAAACTCACCGGCCTCAACGACGCCGGCCTGACCAAACTCCGCCGCGACAAGGTCGGCTTCATCTTCCAACAGTTCAACCTGCTCCCCACCCTCACCGCCGAAGAGAACATCCTGCTACCCATGTCCATCGCCGGCCGCAAACCCGACCGGCAGTGGTACCACACCGTCATCACCACCGTCGGCCTCGCCGACCGGCTCAAACACCGCCCCGCCCAACTCTCCGGCGGACAACAACAACGCGTCGCCTGCGCCCGCGCCCTCGTCGCCCGACCCGAGGTCATCTTCGCCGACGAACCCACCGGCAACCTCGACTCCCGCGCCAGCGCCGACGTCCTCGGCTTCCTCCGCAACTCCGTACGCGAACACGGCCAAACCATCGTCATGGTCACCCACGACCCCAACGCCGCCGCCTACGCCGACCGCGTCATCTTCCTCAACGACGGCCAGATCGTCGACCAGATGCACCAACCCACCCCCGAAGCAGTCCT
>JADGHA010000509.1 GCA_019689695.1 Micromonosporaceae bacterium
GTCGCGGGGCGGGGGAGTGACGCGGGCGTGCTGGAGCGCGTCCAGCGGGACCACCCACGGCGACACCGAGGTGGCGAAGGATTTGCCCAAAAACGGGCCGAGCGGCACGTACTCCCAGGCCTGGATGTCCCGCGCCGACCAGTCGTTGACCAGGCACACGCCGAACACGTGGTCGCTGAACGCGGACAGCGGCACCGGCTGGCCCAGGGTGGACGGGACGCCGACGACGAACCCCACCTCGGCCTCGATGTCCAGCCGCCGGGACGGGCCGAAGGCTGGCGCGCCGGAGCGGGAGCGCCGCTGGCCGCTGGGCCGGACGATCGGCGTACCGGAGACCACCACCGTGCCGGCCCGGCCGTGGTAGCCGATCGGGAGGTGCCGCCAGTTCGGTGTCAGCGGTTCGGAGTCGGGCCGCAGGATCCGGCCGACGTTCGCCGCGTGGTGCGGCGAGGAGTAGAAGTCCACATAGTCCGCCACGGTGAACGGCAGGTGCAGCCGTACCCCGTCGCGGGGCAGCAGGTGCGGCCGTACGGCATCCCGGTGCGCCGGCGAGGTGAGCCAGTCGGTGATTCGCTCCCGGACCTCGCGCCACACCGCCGGCCCCTGCGCCATGAACCGGTTGAGGCCCCCCTCGGCGAACAGGCCGGCCACCGGCAGCCCCATCCGGTCGCTGACCGCGGCCAGGTCGAGGATGTGGTCGCGGTACGCCACACCCACCCGCCGGTCAGCACCGTCGGGACTGGTGGAGAAGACGCCGTAGGGCAGGTTGTGGATGCCGAAGCTCACGCCGGTCCTCGTCCGGACCAGGTCCACGCGTACCCCGGGTCCTCGCACGCCCGGCCGCCCTCACCCAGCTCCAGCGGGCGGAACGTGTCCACCATGACGGCCAGCTCGTCGAAGAACTCCACACCGATGCTGCGCTCGTACGCGCCCGGCTGCGGCCCGTGCGAGTACCCGCCCGGGTGCAGCGAGATCGAGCCCTGCCCGATGCCGGAGCCCTTGCGCGCCTCGTAGTCCCCGCCGCAGTAGAACATCACCTCGTCACTGTCCACATTCGAGTGGTAGTACGGCACCGGGATGGACAGCGGGTGGTAGTCCACCTTGCGCGGGACGAAGTTGCAGATGACGAAGTTGGTGCCCTCGAAGACCTGGTGCACCGGTGGCGGCTGGTGCACCCGGCCGGTGATCGGCTCGAAGTCGGAGACGTTGAAGGTGTACGGGTACAGGCAGCCGTCCCAGCCGACCACATCGAACGGATGCTGTGGATAGACGAACCGGGTGCCGACGATCGCGCCGCCCGGCCCGCGGTGCTTGACCAGCACCTCGACATCGGTGCCCTCGGCCAGCAGCGGCTCGGTGGGGCCGTGCAGGTCCCGCTCGCAGTACGGCGAGTGCTCCAGCAGCTGGCCGAACTTGGACAGGTAGCGCCGCGGCGGTGTGATGTGGCTGTTCGCCTCGATGACGTACGCCCGCAGCGGTGCCCCGCCGCGCGGCAGCCAGCGGTGGGTGGTCGCGCGGGGCAGCAGCACGTAGTCGCCCTGCCGGGCGGGCAGCGCACCGAACACGGTCTCCACGGTCGCCTCGCCGGACTCGATGTAGACGCACTCGTCGCCCAGCGCGTTGCGGTACAGCGGCGAGGGCTCGCCCGCCACCACGTACGAGATGCGCACGTCGGCGTTGCCGAGCACCAGCCGCCGCCCGGTGACCACGTCCTGGCGCTTCCACTCCTCGCCCGGGAACAGGTCGTGCAGCCGCAGGTGCCGCGGGCGCAGCGGATGGTTCGCCGACGTGGTGAGATCCGGCAGCGGCCAGTCGGTGGCGTCCACGATCGCGGACGGGATGTACCGGTGGTAGAGCAGCGATGAGTCCGAGGAGAACCCCTCCTCGCCCATCAGCTCCTCGTAGTACAGGCCGCCGTCGGGCCGGCGGTGCTGTGTGTGTCGCTTCGGTGGGACCTCACCAAGCAGCCGGTAGTACGCCATAGCGGCATGTTACGCCCGGCCATTGGGCCACCATGATCAGCAGGCCGGGCGGACGCCGGCCGCGGTGAAAGCGGCGCGACGATCTCCGCAGACTCCGGCGGGGACCACGTCGACGGGCGCCGTACACTACGCATGCCCGCCATGCTCACCACCCCCGCCGTGCCCCAGGTCTGCCCGCACTGCTCCGCGGGCACGGTCACGGTCCGCGATGCGGTGCCCTGGTGCCCGCAGTGTGAATGGAACCTGGACTGCTACGAGCCGGCACGCCGCCCGCCCGAGTTCGGTTGGCACTGCCTGGACCGGTGGACCCACCGCGTCGCGTACCGGCTGACCCGCCGCCAGTACGCGGAGCTGTCTGGCCGGACGCTGGACCGGCCACGGGCGAGCCTGGCGCGAGTCGTCACCGTGACGGTGTCGGTGTTGCTGCTCGCCGGCGTCGCCGCGCTCGCGGCCCTGGGCGTGTGGCTGGTGCTGTACGACTTCCCGAAGCTGACGATCGTGCCCGGGGTCGCCCTGTTGGCTCTGGTGCTCGTGCTGCGGCCGCGGTTCGGCCGGCTCGATCGGTCGGCCAGGGTGCTGTCCCGCACCGAGGCCCCGGAGCTGTTCCGGCTGGTCGACTCCGTCGCCGCCGCGGTCAAGGCGCCGGCGCCCGATGTCGTCGCGGTCGACGAGTCGTTCTCCGCGTACGCCGCCGCCGTGGGAATCCGGCGGCGGCGGGTGCTGTGCCTCGGCCTGCCGCTGTGGGGCGCGCTACACGCCCAGGAACGGGTCGCCCTGCTCGGGCACGAGTTGGGCCACTTCGTCAACGGCGACGTGCGCCGCGGACTGCTCACCCAGCCGGCATTCACCATGCTCGGCTCGGCCGCGGACGTGGTCCGTCCGGTCGACACGGTGCGGTCGGGGGTCCTGGACATGG
>JADGHA010000510.1 GCA_019689695.1 Micromonosporaceae bacterium
CCCTTCCCCCCATCCATTCGTCAGCAGCTGATCGGGTCGTACGTTGCAGGGTGGCACATCGGGTCAGCTCGCGTATACCGCCCAGGCCCCCGGCTCGACCCACCAGGACCGGCGCCGGGTCAGCCGGCCCGCCACCCCGTCGTCGAGGTACGGCAGCTCCTCCTCGCGCGGCGTGACCGAGGTGGCCCGGCCCCGAGCCCGGCGGACTTCGACCCGTACCCGTGCCCTGCCCAACAGCGACCGCTCCACGACCGGAAGCGCCACCGCGACCTCGACCACCCCGTCGGCCGGGTCCGGCCGGTTGAGCAGCGGCAGGCCGTCGAACGACGCGTAGCCCCCGGCGTTGGCCACGACGCAGGCCAGCAGCTGGTCCGTCCCGTCGGTGAGGACCGCGTCGTCCACCTCCACCCTGGCTCGCCAGCGGATCGCGCGCCCCTGCTCGTCGGCGGCCCCGAGCAGCGCGCCGTCGAGGGTGACCGAGCCGCCGTCGTTGCGCAGCAGGTCCAGCCGGCGGGCCCGGCCGTCCAGCACGGCGGCCGCGACGGCCGCCGGGTCGCGGGCCAGGCCGAGCTGCGCGGGGAGGTCGCCGGTCCCGGCGGGATCGAGCGGGAGTACGCCGATCGGGGGAAGGTCGGGCACGGTGCGGGCCGCGGGCAGGTCGGCCGGGCGCTTGCTGGGCGGCGGCGCGTACCGCCGGACGAGCCGGCGCACGACCGCGCGCAGCTGGCCGTCCGTCGCGGATGCGACGACCAGCCTGGTCTTGCCGTCCGGGTCGGGCCAGGTCAGGCCATCCGGGCGGGGTAGGCCGTCCAGCCTGCTGAGCACCGTGTCGATCTCCGCGTCACTGGTCGCGGTCACCGCGTCCACCCGGGCGCCGCCCGCGGTCAAGGCATCAGAACAGGCGAGTACGGGTACGCGTGGCTGGCCAGCAGCGCAGCCGTCACTGAGAGTGAGTACCACCACGTCGTACAACTGCCTGCCTCCTGTTGTTAGCCTTGCACCCCGGGGGGTCCCGGCACCCGAGCCGCACCGCATCGTGCCGTGCCGGCCGGTTACCGCCTGGAGGCGAAACTAGAGATGCCAGCGATCGTGCTGATCGGCGCGCAATGGGGCGACGAGGGCAAAGGCAAGGTTACCGACCTGCTCGGGGGGCGGGTCGACTACGTCGTGCGGTACTCCGGCGGCAACAACGCGGGACACACCGTGGTCACCCCGGACGGGCAGAAGTACGCGCTTCACCTGCTGCCGTCCGGCGCCCTCTCCAGCGCGTCAATCGTGATCGGCAACGGAGTGGTGGTCGACCCCCGGGTGCTGCTCAACGAGATCGACGGGCTGGCCGAGCGCGGCGTGGACGTCTCCCGGCTGCTCATCTCGGCCGACGCGCACCTGGTCATGCCGCACCATCGGGCGTTGGACCGGGTGGTCGAGCGGTACCTCGGCTCGGCCCGGATCGGCACCACCGGCCGCGGCATCGGCCCCGCGTACGGCGACAAGGTCGCCCGGATGGGCATCCGGGCGCAGGACCTGCTGGATCCCGGCATCCTGCGCAAGAAGCTGGAGCTGGTGCTGCGGGAGAAGAACCAGATCCTGGTCAAGCTCTACAACCGCAAGGCGATCGACGCGGACGCGGTGGTCGAGGAGTACCTGGGGTACGCCCTGCGGCTGCGCCCGTACGTCGCGGACACCCGTTCCGTGCTGTGGAACGCGCTGGACGAGGGCAAGACCGTCCTGCTGGAGGGTGCCCAGGCGACCATGCTCGACATGGACCACGGCACCTACCCGTTCGTCACCTCGTCGAACCCGACCGCGGGTGGCGCGTGTGTCGGCTCGGGCATCCCGCCCAACCGGATCACCCGGGTGATCGGCGTGATCAAGGCGTACACCACGCGGGTCGGCTCGGGTCCGTTCCCGACCGAGCTGTTCGACGACTACGGCCAGCACCTGCGCAAGACCGGCGACGAGTACGGGACGACGACCGGCCGGGAGCGGCGGTGCGGCTGGTTCGACGCGGTGGTCGGCCGGTACGCGGTGCGGGTCAACGGCATCACCGACCTGGTGGTGACCAAGTTGGACGTCCTGAGTGGACTGGAGAAGGTGCCGATCTGTGTCGGGTACGAGATCGACGGTGACCGGGTCACCGAGATGCCGATGACGCAGACCGCCTTCCACCACGCCCGGCCGATCTACGAGGAGCTGGACGGCTGGTGGGAGGACATCTCCAAGGCCCGCACCGAGGCTGACCTGCCGGCCAACGCCCGCCGCTACATCGAGCGGATCGAGCAGCTGTGCGGGGCGCGGGTGAGCGTGATCGGCGTCGGCCCCGGCCGTGACGAGAACGTCATCCGCCACGACCTGCTGACCTGACCCGCGCTAGGGGTAGAGCGTCAGGTCTGGCGTCGATCCGAGACGGATCATCTGGTCGGGGGTCAGGATGGGCTCCGATCGGGTCGCGCTGGGCACGGCCTCGGCCGAGCCGTAGTGCAGGTTGTTCGTTACCACGTGAGCTGTCGTCCCGTCCGGGCGGTCGATGTCGACCTGGTACTGCTTCCCGCCGTCCACTGGGAACGTCTCGATGCGCGCCGTACCGCCGCCCGGCAGGTCGCGGTCCTCGCAGGTCCCGCCGTCCTGGACGGGAACGCAGGCCGGCCGACGCTCGGTGGCGGTCGGGGCCAGTACCAGGTACAGCCAGCCACGGCCTTTGCTGTCGGACAGGAAGGCGCTGGCAAAGAACCGCTTGTACTGCGGGTGGTACTGGAACTGCGGGCGCTCGCAACCCGGCTCGACCGGGGTGACGCGCAGATCCGGCAGCTGGGTGCGGAAGGCGTCGTCGAGAGCAGCGGTGAGCCGGCTCACCCCCGCGCTGACCGTCTCGGTGGGGGGGGGGGGGCCGGTGGCGTG
>JADGHA010000511.1 GCA_019689695.1 Micromonosporaceae bacterium
CTCATCCGGCGCCGCGGTGGATGCGGCCGGCGTAGCGCGCCTCCAGCGCGCGGTTGTGCTCGTCGCCGCCCTCGATGTTCGCCGACAGGTAGATCGGCGGCTGCTGGCCGGCGTCCAGGTACCTGCGGACCACCTCGGCCAGGACCAGCTGGGCCAGCAGCGCCGAGGTGATGGTGGAGACCGCGCAGGCCGCGCCGCCACCGGGCAGCGGCAGGATCGCATCGCCGTACGGTGCGCCGTTGTCCAGCACCACGTCGGCCAGCTCGGCGAGCCGGCGGCCGGACGGATGCCGGGACGCCATCTGTCTGGTGTGCTGCATCGAGGTGAGAGCGATCAGCGGGTGGCCGCGCTCCTTCACCAGCAGCGCCATCTCCACGATCGAGCCGTTGATGCCGGAGTTCGACGCGATGACGAAGGCGTCCGCCGGGTGCGGCGAGGCGAGCTCGTAGAGCCGGTGCGCCACCTGAGGGTCGCGCTCGAACATCGGGTCGTCGAGCACAGACAGCGGCTCGCCACCGCGTAGCACCACGTCGCGCAGCGAGATGCGGTTGGTCGGCACCAGCCCGCCGGCGCGGCCGGCGATCTCCTTGGTGAGCGCCTCGGAGTGGCCGGTGCCGAACGCCTGCACGATGCCGCCGGCCTGCAGCGCGGCGTACAGGATGTCGGCCGCCTTCGCCACCGCGGCTGTCTCGCCGTCGACGACCCGGTCTATGGTGGCGCGCACCGCTTCCGCAAGCGCCGCTTGGTTGATGGCAGGCGTAGACATCACCGCTCCTCGACTCGCCGGTCTGAAGGTCATTTTCACGATATCCCGGTGAGCCGAAAACGGGTGCCCTAGGTCTGGCTGTTCAGGCGGTGCACCAGCTCCGTGACGTCGGCCTCGTACTCGCGCCACTCCCGGTCCGGCTGGAAGCCCAGCTCCGCGTTGACCTTCAGCAGCGGCTCGTTGACCTGGGCGTTCCAGGTCTGCACGTCGACCAGGCCGGGCTCGGCGGCGCGCAGCTCGAACAGCATGCGCGCCTTGATGGCCCGGGCCACGCCGTACCCGCGGTGCGCCGGCACCACGATCGTGTCGTACTGGTCGGCGCGGGTCGGGTGCTGCGCCGGGACCACCACCTCGGTGAGCCCGGCCACCGCACCGGTCGCCTCGTGGATGGCGAGCACGATGTACGGCTTCATGCCGCGCCGGTGCAGGGTGTCGAGGCTGTCCCGCAGCCGCTGCGGATCGTACGAGCTGGGCCGCAGGTCGAGATCGCCGTCGTCGTCGTCGCGGACCTCGGCCTTGGCCCGGGCGTACGCCTCGATGAGCTCTTCCGGCGGGCCACCCGGGTAGAACTCGACCCGGTAGCCGGCGGCGATGCCGCGGGCCATCTCGCCCAGCGCATCCCAGTCCACTGTAGATAGATCGAGGACACTGCGCGTCTCCACGTACGCGCAGCGGAAGCCGTGCGCCTCGTAGAACTCCACCGCCGGGGTACCGCAGACGACCTCGACACCCAGCGAGGAGAAGCCTTCCGCATGGGCCCGGCGGGCCAGCGCGCCGAGCAGGGCGCGGCCGGCGCCGCGGCGGCGCGCGGCCGGGTGGACCCACACCTCCACGACGCCGATGTCGCCCAACAGCAGGACGTTGGCGTGCCCGACCAGCTTTCCGGCGGAGTCGTCCTCAGCCACCCAGCAGATGCGCCGCTCGTGGCGCATGGTCTCGGCCAGGTATTCCCGTAGCGAGACGTCCTGCCAGGGCGGATCGTCGGGCAGATCCGCGGCCAGCACCGCGTTCAGGGTCGCGAGTAACGACTCGACTTCACTCTGTGGCGCGGTGCGGGGGTCCCACTCGCGTACAATCACGCCGTCTAGCTTGCCGGCATCGGCCGGCCGGCGGAAGTGGCTGAGCCGGTCAAAGTGCGCGTCTCGTCACGGAGCGCACCGGAAAATTCATCCCTGACTCTTTGTGCCGTAGTAGTTCGCCTTGGCGAACACGGCTTCGCCGTACGACCTGGGCAGGTTGTACGCCGCGATGGCGTCCCACCACCCGCTGGGAGTGGCCAGGTCACGGCCGTTGGAGCACAGGTAGTTGGCGGCCGCGAGGGCAGCGTCGTCGATGTCGTTCGGGTTGCGCACCCCGTCGTTGTCCGCGTCGACCGCCTGGCTGCGCCAGGTCGACGGGATGAACTGCATCGGCCCCACCGCGTGGTCCCAGGTGGTGTCGTTGTCCAACTGCCCGCCATCGGTGTCGGGCACCGACTGCCGGCCATCCTTGCCGTCCAGCGGCAGGCCGACGATGGGCGGCAGGGCCTGCCCGTCCGGGTAGAGGGTCGCGCCTTTGGCACTGCCGTGGTTGGACTCGACCGCGCCGATGGCGGCCAGCGTCGTCCAGCTCAGGTGGCAGCTGCTGGTGGTCTGGGCGACCACGAGCTCGGCGTACCCGTACGCCTGGAGCGCGACCGGCGGGATGTCCACCAGGCTCGCGACGCGCTGCGCCCAGCTGGCGAGCGCGTCCGCCGGCCGGGAACCGGTGGTGCCGACCTGGTTGCCCTGGCTCAGGCTGGGGATCGGGACGGCGGACGGGTCGAGCCCGGATCCGGCGGACGGCACGGCGGTGGGCGCCGACGCGGCCGTTGACGGTGAGCCGGGGTCGGGTGGGGCAGCGGAGTTCTGTGCCGCCGGATGCACGGTGTCGACGGGCGTGCCAGCCGGCACCAGGTATGCGCCGGCGGCACCGGTGAGGGCGAGCAGGGCGGCGATGAACAGCCCGGCCAGCGCGACGCGGCCATGCGGCTGGCGCGCCCATTCGGCGGTCCGCCGGGCGGCGGCAGCGGCGACCTGGTGCGGGGGCCGCCCCCGGCGCCGCGCATACGCGCGCCGACCCGCCCGCCTCCCCCGAAGCCGCCCCCG
>JADGHA010000512.1 GCA_019689695.1 Micromonosporaceae bacterium
GGGGCGGCGGCGAGGGCGGCGGGATGGACGCCAGCAACATGCTCAAGCCGGCACTGTCCCGCGGCGAACTGCACGTGATCGGCGCGACCACCCTGGACGAGTTCCGCAACATCGAGAAGGACGCGGCGCTGGCCCGCCGGTTCCAGCCGATCCTGGTGCCGGAGCCCACCGTCAGTGACACCGTGGAGATCCTGCGCGGGCTGCGCGACCGGTACGAGGCGCACCACCAGGTGCGCTTCACTGACGAGGCGCTGGTCGCCGCAGCCGATTTGTCCGACCGGTACCTGACCGACCGGTTCCTGCCAGACAAGGCGATCGACCTGATCGATCAGGCCGGTGCGCGGGTCCGGCTGCGCACCAAGACCCCGGCGGCGAGCGTGCGGGAGCTGGAACGCCGGATGGAACAGCTGCGCCGCGACAAGGACCAGGCGGTCGCCGACGAGCAGTACGAGCGGGCTTCGGCGCTGCGCGACGAGCTGGCCGAGGTGCGCCGGCAGATCGAGGAGGCCGGCGGCGGGGTCGGTGCTACGGCCGCCGTCCCGCAGGTGAGCCCGGACGAGATCGCCGAGGTGGTCTCCCGGATCACCGGCATCCCGGTCAGCCAGCTCACCGAGGAGGAACGGGACCGGCTGATGCGCCTGGAGGAGCACCTGCACCGGCGCGTCGTCGGGCAGCAGGACGCGGTCCAGGCGGTCGCCGAGGCGGTGCGCCGGTCCCGGGCCGGCCTGGGCGACCCGAACCGGCCGGTGGGCAGCTTCCTGTTCCTCGGCCCGACCGGGGTGGGCAAGACCGAGCTGGCCCGGGCGCTGGCCGAGGCGCTGTTCGGCAACCAGGACCGGATGATCCGGCTGGACATGAGCGAGTTCCAGGAGCGGCACACGGTCAGCCGGCTGGTCGGCGCGCCGCCCGGCTACGTCGGGTACAGCGAGGCCGGGCAGCTCACCGAGGCGGTGCGCCGCCGGCCGTACTCGGTGATCCTGCTCGACGAGATCGAGAAGGCGCACGCCGACGTGTTCAACATCCTGCTGCAGGTGCTGGAGGACGGCCGGCTCACCGACGGCCAGGGGCGCACCGTCAACTTCAAGAACACCGTACTGATCATGACGAGCAATCTCGGCTCGGACCTCATCTTCGGCGGCGCCCGCCAGCTGGGCTTCACGGCCAACGGGGGGCAGGCCGCCGAGCGGCAGAGTGACCAGCTGCGCGAGCAGCTGATGGGGCGGCTGAAGGAGCACTTCCGGCCGGAGTTCCTGAACCGGATCGACGAGATCATCGTGTTCCGGAGGCTGGAGCCCGACCAGCTGCGCCAGATCACCGAGCTGCTGCTGGAGGAGACCCGCCGCCGGCTGCACGCACAGAACATCGCGGTGGACTTCACGCCCGCCGCGGTGACCTGGGTGGCCGACCACGGCTACCAGCCGGAGTTCGGCGCCCGGCCGATGCGCCGGCTGATCCAGCGCGACATCGACAACCGGCTGTCCAACATGCTGCTGCAAGGATCCCTACGCCCGGGCCAGCACGCCATAGTGGACGTCCAGGATGGACAGCTCAGCTTCGCGGTGAAGTGAGTGATGCACTGGTCGCAGATCCTCGGCTTCTCGACCTCTCCGCTGGAGGTCGTGTTCCGCGGCACTGTGATGTACCTGAGCATCTTCGTCCTGCTGCGAGTGGTGTTCAAACGGGAGACCGGCGGCTCCAGCATCACCGACCTGCTGGTCGTGGTGCTCATCGCCGACGCAGCACAGAACGGGATGGCCGGCAACTACCGGTCGGTCCCGGAAGGCCTGCTCCTGGTGGCCACCATCATCTTCTGGTCGGCGCTGCTGAACGCGCTGGCCTTCGTGTTCCAGCCGTTCCGCCGGGTGGTCCGGCACCGGCCGCTGGTGCTGGTCCGCGACGGCTGCCTGCTGCGCGGCAACATGGCCAAGGAGCTGGTCACCGACAGCGAGCTGTTCAGCCAGCTGCGGGAGCAGGGGGTGACCGGGCTGAACCAGGTCCGCCTGGCGCGCATGGAGCCGGACGGGAAGCTCTCGGTCACCCGGTACAACCACCGCAGCAAGCGGCCGCATACCCCAGTGACCCGGGTCAAGGTGTAGCGCCCGCCTAACCTGATGTGGTGACCATCGACCTGGTCCTGCTCTCCGACGTCTCCTACCGCGGCAGGCACGTCGCCGGTCGCCGGCTGCGCGGCCTGCTCGCCCTGCTCGCCGGGGACCTGCGGACCGGCTGCAGCACCGCGCGGCTGGTCGACCGGCTGTGGCCGGAGGAGCAGCCGGAGAACCCGACGAAGGCCCTGCAGGTGCTGGTCTGGCGGGCCCGTGCCCAGCTCGGCCCGGCGGTGATCGCCAGTACGCCGACCGGCTACCGGCTGGAGCTGGGCGAGGACCAGGTCGACAGCTCCGCGGTCCTGCTCCGGGCGGCGGCGAGCGCCCGGCAGTCCCGGGCCGGCGACCACGCGGCGGCGCTCGCCCAGGCCGAGGCGGGCCTTGCCCTGTGGGCGGGCGTCCCCGACCGCGACAGCGACCCCGACGACCCGGTATCGGCGTTGCGCGCTGAGCGGGCAGCCACCTACTGGTCCCTGGTACGCAGCCGCGCGCTGGCGCTGTCCCGGCTCGGGCGCTGTGCCGAGGCGCTCGAGCCGCTGGCCGAGCTGGCCCAGGACCTGCCGCGCGACGAGGAGATACTGCTGGAACTGCTGCGCTGCGAGGCGGCGACGGCGGGGCCATCGGCGGCGCTCGCCCGGTACGAGACGTACCGGCGCTCGCTGCGCGACGAGCTCGGCACCGACCCGGGCGCGGCCCTGCAGTCCCTGCACCGGCAGCTGCTGGCGGGCGACACGCCGGAGGTCCGGCGCGGCGTGCCTCACGACCCCAACCCGCTGCTCGGT
>JADGHA010000513.1 GCA_019689695.1 Micromonosporaceae bacterium
CCCCAAAATAAGGCGATATGTCGCTCTTATCGGGGGGCACAACTGCAAGATCGCGGAGAAGGGTGGGGGTTAGAAGAGGGTGAGCTCGTCCCGCTCGATGCCGCGCAGCGCGTCGTAGTCGAGCACCACGCAGCGGATGCCCCGGTCCTCCGCCAGCACGCGGGCCTGCGGTGCGATCGCCTGGGCAGCGAAGACGCCCGTCACCGGCGCCAGCAACGGGTCGCGGTTGAGCAGCTCCAGGTAGCGGGTCAGCTGCTCCACACCGTCGATCTCGCCGCGCCGCTTCACCTCGACCGCGACCGCGCCCCCCGCGGCGTCCCGGCAGAGCAGGTCCACCGGGCCGATCGCCGTCGGGTACTCCCGGCGGACCAGCGTGAAGCCCTCACCGAGTACGCCCGGACTGGCCGCCAGCAGCTCCTGGAGGTGCGCCTCCACCCCGTCCTTGACCAGCCCCGGATCCACGCCCAGCTCGTACGTGGTGTCCTGGAAGATCTCCTCCAGAGTGATCCGTAGCTCCTCGCCCGCCTTGTTGACCACCCGCCAGACCCCCGGCGCCTCCTCGATCCGGCACGGTGGGCTCATCCAGTTCAGCGGCTTGTACGCCCGGTCGTCGGCGTGGATGGAGACCGAACCGTCGGCCTTGACCATGACCAGCCGGGTGGCGGGCGGGAGGTGCGCCGCGAGCCGCCCCACGTAGTCGACCGAGCACCGGGCAATCACCAACCGCACCCGCCGACAGTACCGAACCCCCACCGGTGGCGGTCGGGTGCCATGCTGTGGCCGTGCTCGAAGTTCTCACCGGCTCGGGCCTGGCCGCATCGGCGGGACTCAACGCGTACATCCCGTTGCTGGTCATGGGCCTGCTCGCCCGGTACACCGGGATGATCGACCTGCCCAGCGGCTGGCAGTGGCTCGGCAACGGCTGGGTGCTGGCCATCCTCGCCGTCCTGCTGGCGCTGGAGTTCGTCGCGGACAAGGTGCCCGCGCTGGACAGCGTCAACGACGCGCTGCAGACGGTCGTCCGGCCGACCGCGGGCGGGCTGGCGTTCGGCGCCGGCTCGACCTCGCAGACGCTGACGGTCAGCGACCCCGACTCGTTCTTCCGCGGCCACCAGTGGGTGCCCATCGTGGCCGGCGTGGCGCTGGCCTTCGGCGTGCACGCCGTCAAGGCCGCGTCCCGCCCGCTGATCAACACAGTGACCGCCGGGATCGGAGCGCCGGTCGTGAGCACGGCCGAGGACGTGACCAGCGTGACCGTCTCGATCCTCGCGATCATCATGCCGTTCCTGGTGGTCATCTTCCTGGTCGGCCTGGCCGTCTTCGTGCCCTGGCTGGTGCGGCGGCTGCGCCGGCGCCGCCGGGAGCGGCGGGAGCAGCTCGCCGCCGCCCGCGCCGCCGCCGCCCGCGCCGCCGGCAACGGGGTCGGACCGCGACCCTGACCTCCACACCGGACCGTCCCGCGTCGGCGCCCGGCACCGGCCGGCCCGCACCACGCCGACAGGCGGAACCAGCCCCGCCATGCCGGACGCGGACCGGGCCGGCGGCCAGGTCCGCCGACAGTACGATTGGCCGGTGGAAAGCATCGCGAGCGGGACATCCGTTCTTGCCGCCAGCCGCCTGGACGAAGCTGTGGCGATCTCCGTGCGCGGCCTACGCAAGTCGTACGGCGCCACCGCCGCGGTGGCCGGCCTCGACCTGGAGGTACACCCGGGCGAGGTGTTCGCTCTGCTCGGGCCGAACGGTGCCGGCAAGACCACCACGGTGGAGATCCTGGAGGGTTTCCGGCAGCGGGACGCTGGCGAGGTCAGCGTGCTGGGCGTGGATCCCGCCCGGGCCGACGCCGCCTGGCGGTCCCGGATCGGCATCGTGCTCCAGGGCACCGGTGAGTTCGACGACCTGACCGTCGCCGAGGTGGTGCGCCACTTCGCCGCGTACTACCCGGCCCCCGACGACCCGGCCGAGGTGATCGCCCGGGTCGGGCTGGCCGGCAAGGCCCGCTCCCGCACGCACACCCTTTCCGGCGGCCAGAAGCGTCGGCTGGACGTGGCGCTCGGCATCATCGGCCGGCCCGAGCTGCTCTTCCTGGACGAACCGACGACCGGCTTCGACCCCGAGGCCCGGCGCGAGTTCTGGGAGCTGATCCGCGACCTGGCCGGCGCGGGCACGACGATCGTGCTGACCACGCACTATCTGGACGAGGCGGAGGCGCTCGCGGACCGGGTCGGGGTGATCACGGGTGGCCGGCTGGTCGCGGTGGCGCCCCCGGCCGACCTGGGTGACCGGCGGAACGCCCCGGCCACCGTCTCCTGGCGCTCGCCCGACGGCACGCTGCGGTCCGAGCAGACGCCCACCCCCACCGCCTTCGTGATGGACCTGGCCCGGCAGTACGACGGGGCGGAGGTGCCGGGCCTGGTCGTCAGCCGCCCAACCCTCGAGGACGTGTACCTGCGGATGATCGGAGCAAGCGCATGACGGCGGTTGCCACGGCGGCGAAGACCGAAGCGGCGCGGGGCGCCGGCCCGGTCGAGCTCGCGTACCGGCAGGGCGTCATCGAGGTCAAGCAGTTCCTGCGGTCGCGCGAGTCGGTCGTCTTCACGATGGCCTTCCCGGTCATCATGATCTTCATCTTCGCGTCGATCTTCACCTGGAACATCGCGCCGGGCGTGAAGTTCACTCAGTACTTCATCACCGGCATGATCGCGACCGGACTGATGACCGTCGGTTTCCAGAGCCTGGCCATCCAGATCCCGATGGAGCGCGACAAGGGCATCCTCAAGCGACTGCGCGGCACGCCGATGCCGAAATGGGTCTACTTCGCCGGCAAGTCGATCATGGTGCTGGCCATCGGCCTCGCCGAGATGGTGATCCTGCTGGCCGTCTCGGC
>JADGHA010000029.1 GCA_019689695.1 Micromonosporaceae bacterium
CGCCCCCGCCCACCCACATGCGGCTGACCGCCGAGACCTACGCCGAGCTCGACCGGTCCCTGGCGCCCGTCGACGCGCTGCTGCGCCAGCGGTACCCAGGGCCGGCCGCGGGCCGGCAGCCGGTGCACACCGTCTACGTGCCGGCCGACAAGGTCCATAGTGGACTGGTGACCGAGTGGGGGGAGGCGGCCCTCGCCGCCCTGGAGCGCAACCCGCCGCTGCCGTTCGCCGGCGAGCTGGCCGGCCGGGTCGCCGCCAAGCTGCGCCGGGAGCCGATCGAGGACCTGCGGATCGACTTCGAGGACGGGTACGGGGTCCGCTCCGACGACGAAGAGGACAAGGCGGTACGTTCCGCCGCGGCGGCCCTGGCCGCCCTCGACCGCCGGCCGCCGGTGGTCGGGATCCGTATCAAGAGCCTGGAGGGGCCGGCCAGGCGCCGGGCGGTGCGCACGCTGGACATGTTTCTGGACGCGCTGGGTACGGGCGCGTTCGTGGTGACGCTGCCCAAGGTGAGCGCGGTCGAGCAGGTCGACGCCATGGTGCTCCTGTGTGGACGGCTGGAGCAGGCGTACGGGCTGCCGGACCGGTCGCTGCGCTTCGAGCTCCAGGTGGAGACCCCGGCCGCGGTGCTCGGTGCGGACGGGGCGGCCACCGTGGCGCGGATGGTGCACGCGGCCGATGGCCGCTGCGCCGGCCTGCACTACGGCACCTACGACTACAGCGCGGCGTGCGGGATCGCCGCGGCGTACCAGAGCATGGACCATCCGGTGGCCGACCACGCCAAGGCGGTCATGCAGGTGGCTGCCGCCGGCACGGGGGTGCCGGTCAGCGACGGGTCGACCAACGTGCTGCCGGTGGGGGACACGGCGGCGGTGCACGCCGGCTGGCGGCTGCACGCGCGGCTGGTCCGGCGGTCCCTGGAGCGCGGCTTCTACCGGGGGTGGGACCTGCACCCGGCGCAGCTGCCGACCCGGTACGCCGCCACCTACGAGTTCTTCCGGTCCGGCTCGGCCGCGGCCGCGGACCGGCTCTCGGCGTACCTGCGGCGGCGGTCCGGCGGGGTGCTGGACGAGCCGGCGACCGCGCGCGCTCTCGCCGGCTTCCTGCTGCGCGGCCTGGACTGCGGCGCGCTCGACCCGGGCGAGGTGCCCTTCCGACGGTCCCAGCTGGAGAGCCTATGAAATACGACTTCGTGCTGCGCTCGCAGCGGGTGGTGCTGCCCGACGGCGAGCGCCCCGCCTCGGTCTGCGTGGTGAACGGCCGCATCGACACCATCGAGCCGTACGAGTTCGGCGGCGACGACCTTGGCGATGCGGCGCTGCTGCCCGGCCTGGTCGACACCCACGTCCACGTCAACGAGCCCGGACGCACCGAGTGGGAGGGGTTCGCCTGCGCCACCCGGGCCGCCGCGGCCGGCGGCGTGACCACCGTCATCGACATGCCGCTCAACTCGGTCCCGCCCACGGTCAACGTCCAGGCGTTGAACGTCAAGCGGCGCGCGGCCGAGGGGCGCTGCCACGTGGACGTCGGCTTCTGGGGCGGCGCCATACCTTCCAACCTGGACGAGCTGGCCGACCTCCACCGGGCCGGCGTGTTCGGCTTCAAGTGCTTCCTGTCCGACCCGGGGGTGCCGGAGTTCCCGCCGCTGGACCCCGCCGGCCTGCACGCCGCGCTGGCCGCGGTGGACGCGCTGTTCGTCGTGCACGCCGAGGACCCGAAGTCGCTGCGCGAGGCGCCCCGGTCCCGGCGCTACGAGGACTTCCTCGCCTCCCGGCCGCGGGCGGCCGAGAACGACGCCGTCGCCACGGTGGTCGACGCCGCCCGGCGCAGCGGCCGGCGCATGCACATCCTGCACCTGTCCTCGTCGGACGCGCTCTCCTCGCTCGCCCGGGCGCGCCGGGACCGGCTGCCGGTGACCGCGGAGACCTGCCCGCACTACCTGACCCTCGCTGCCGAGCACGTGCCGGATGGTGCGACCGAGTTCAAGTGCTGCCCGCCGATCCGGGAGGCGGACAACGGCGACGCCTTGTGGCACGGACTGGCCAACGGCCTGATCGACTGCGTGGTCTCCGACCACTCGCCCTGCTCCCCGGAGCTGAAGCAGCCGGACAGCGGCGACTTCTCCGCGGCCTGGGGCGGCATCGCCTCCCTGCAGCTGGGGCTACCCGTGATGTGGACCGCGGCCCGCCGGCGCGGGTACTCGCTCGCCGACGTGGTGCGCTGGATGGCGCAACGGCCGGCCGAGCTGGTGGGGCTGCGCCGCAAGGGACGCATCGCGGAGGGGTACGACGCGGACTTCGTGGTGTTCGCCCCCGACGAGACCTTCGTGGTCGAGCCGGACGCGCTGCACCACCGGCATCCGGTCACCCCGTACGCGGGCCAGACGTTGCACGGGGTGGTCCGGCAGACGTGGCTGCGTGGCCACCAGCTCTCCGGGAACCCGGCCGGCCGGCTGCTCGCCCGGGACGCGGAGTGAGCAGGCTGCCCGACCTCGCCTCGCGGCTGCTCGGCGGCGGGGTGGTGTACGCCAGTGACGAGTTCTTCGGCGCCTGCGACAACCTGGTCAACCCGCAGCCGCCCAGCTTCACGCCGCAGACGTTCGGGCCCAAGGGACAGGTGTACGACGGCTGGGAGACCCGCCGCAGGCGGGAGCCGGGCCACGACCACGCCATCGTCCGGCTCGGCGCCGCCGGTGTGGTGCGCGAAGTGATCATCGACACGGCCTACTTCACCGGCAACTTCCCGCCGTACGCGTCGGTGGAGGCGTGCGGCATGGAGGGGTACCCGTCGCCGGACGAGCTGGCCGAGGCCGACTGGGTGACGCTGGTGCCCCGATCGCCGCTCGCCGGCGACACCCGGAACGTGTTCGCTGTGGACGTCCCGATGCGCTTCACCCATGTGCGACTGTCCATCTACCCGGACGGCGGGGTCGCCCGGCTACGGGTGCACGGCGAACCGGTACCGGACCCGCGGTTCCTGCCCGACGGGGCAATCGACCTCGCGGCGCTGGAGCTGGGCGGTGCGGTGGTCGAGTGCAGCGACATGTTCTACGGCTCGCCGAACAACCTAATCGCGCCCGGCCCGGCGCGCAGCATGGGGGAGGGCTGGGAGACCGCGCGCCGCCGCGGCGGCGGCAACGACTGGGTCCGGATCCGCCTCATCGCGTCGGGCGTGATCCGCCTGGCCGAGCTGGACACCACCCACTTCAAGGGCAACGCACCCGACGCCGCCTCGCTGCAGGGTCTCGGCGCGGACGGCGCCTGGCTGGAGATCCTGCCGCGCACCCGGCTGCAGCCGGACACCCCGCACCGGTTCCGGATCCCCGAGCTGCCCCCGGTCAGCGAGGTGCGGCTGGACGCGTACCCCGACGGTGGGATGGCCCGGCTGCGGCTCTACGGCGAGCTGACCGCGCAGGCCCGCGCCGAGCTCACGCGGCGCTGGTTGAGCCTGTTGCCGCCCGCCCAGGCGGCCCAGGTGGAGGCGACGAAGGCAACTCTCGGCACATCCTAACCGCCGTTTCTGTCACGGCCGGTCCGGTAGTTCGCAAAAGACGCAAGATATCGACAATTGCGGAACCTGGACTGCCCCCCGGCCGTCTTACGTGGT
The DNA here is from genome assembly GCA_019689695.1 of Micromonosporaceae bacterium. Classification (GTDB taxonomy): domain Bacteria; phylum Actinomycetota; class Actinomycetes; order Mycobacteriales; family Micromonosporaceae; genus JADGHA01. The sequence goes on from JADGHA010000029.1 coordinate 3,607, forward strand.
GCGGGGACATCGCCGTCCCCGCGCCGCCGGAGACGGGGGTTGCCATGAACGTGGTGATCAGGAGTCGCGCGGAGCTGCTCGCCTGGCACGACGAGCTACTCGACCGGGTCGGCATGAGCAAGGAGCAGCTGTACCGGTTGGCCGAACAGTGGCGGTTGCGCCGCGACAAGCGCCGGGTGTACGAGACGCTGCGGTCCATCGACTGGCTCCTCGCCGAGGACGTGGCGGTCGAACGCTGCGCCCGGTAGGGGCACACATTCGTTCACGTCGCTACATATTGAGACCGCACCATGTCATCGGAGTCGTTCTAGCGGTAGGTTGTACCGCGAATGATCAGACAACGACGGGGTGGGAGCGGATGGACCTGCCAACATGGGCGCCGGAGGGGATCGACGTCACCCGGCCGAGCGCGGCACGCGTCTACGACTACATCCTGGGCGGCGCGCACAACTTCGCCGTCGACCGGGCGCTCGGCGACGAGCTGATCCGCACCTCGCCGGATGTCGCCGAGACCATGCGGTCCAACCGGGTCTTCCTCCGTCGAGCCGTACGCTTCCTCGCCGAGCAGGGCGTGCGGCAGTTCCTGGACATCGGCTCCGGCGTCCCGACCGTCGGCAACGTGCACGAGATCGCCCAGCAGGTGGCGCCTGAGTCCACTGTGGTCTACGTGGACGTGGACCCGGTGGCGGTTGCGCACAGCGAGGCCATCCTGGCCGGTAACGAGCGGGCCGGCGTCATCTGCGCTGACCTGCGCGAGCCGGAGCGGATCCGGGCCGAGGCCACCCAGCTCGGGCTGATCGACTTCAGCCGGCCGGTCGCCGTGCTGCTCGCCGGCGTGGTGCACTTCGTGCCGGACGCCGACAACCCGGCCGATCTCGTGGCGAGCCTGCGCGACCCCTTGGTCCCGGGCAGCTACCTGCTCATCTCGCACACCACCTTCGACGGGCAGCCGCCGGAAGTCATTGAGGCGCAGCAGCTGGCCGCCCGGACCGCCACCCCGCTGTTCCCCCGGCCGCACAAGGAGATCCTGGCGTACTTCGACGGGCTGACCCTGGTCGACCCAGGGCTGGTCTTCATTCCGCTGTGGCGGCCCGACCCCGGTGAGCGCGTCGAGCACCCGGAGCGGATCTCGGCGTACGCGGGTGTCGGCGTCAAGGCCTGAGCGGCGGCGACGGTGGACAAGGACGCCGAGCTGGCGCGGGCGTGGGCGGCCGCGATCGCCCGGCGCGGCTTCGTGCCGATGGGCGTCGGGGAGCTGGAACAGCTGCTGCTGTCCCTGGCCCGTCGGATCCTCGGGCCGGACCAGCCGGACGGCCGGGAGATCGGCGCGGCCATGGTCGCCGCCCACCTCACCGACCCGGAGGCGCTCGCGGTCACGCTCGACGTGCTCGACGCGCACCTGCCACCAGGCCCGCGGCTGAGCGCCCTGCGTGGCGAGGTGGCCAGCGGGTACGCCCATCAGCTGCGCGCTGTCACCCTGGCCGAGCAGGAGGTGCTCGCGCGGGCCATCATCGACGCGCAGGCGCAGGTCGAGCGCGCCGCCCGGCAGAGCGAGGCCCGGTTCGGGGCCATCTTCGCCAAGGCCGCGATCGGCATCGGCATCTCCGACGAGCACGGCCGCATCGTGCAGGTCAACCAGGCACTGGCGGACATGCTCGGCTACCGGCAGGAGGAGATGCGCGGGATGAACGTGCTGGAGATGACGCACCCCTCCGACCCGCCGGAGATGTGGCAGCAGTACGAGAAGATGGCCCGCGGCGAGGTGGACCACCTCCGGATGGAGAAGGCGTACTACCGCAGAGACGGCGCCGTGGTCTGGACCGACCTGACCGTCTCCCAGCTGCGGGACGAGCAGGGCCGTCCGCAGTTCAACGTCGCGGTGATCGACGACGTCACCGAGCGCCACCACCTGCAGGAGCGGCTGCGCCACCAGGCCACCCACGACCCGCTCACCGGGCTGCCCAACCGCAGCCTGTTCACCGACCGGCTGGCCGAGGTGGTGGCGGCGGCCGGCGCGGGCGACCGGCTCGGTGTCTGCTACCTGGACCTGGACGGCTTCAAGCGGATCAACGACACGCTCGGGCACGACATCGGCGACCGGCTGCTGACCATGGTGGCCGAGCGGCTCGGCGAGTGCGCCGCCGAGCGCGGGCACCTGGCCGCGCGGATGGGCGGCGACGAGTTCGTCATCCTGGTCGAGCACTCGGCCGGGCCGGACCAGCTGGCGGAGCTGGCCGAGGCCGCCCTGCGCACGCTGGACACCCCGGTCGCCGTCGGCCGGCACCGGCTGCGGGTCACCGCCAGCATCGGCGTGGTCGAGCGTCCGGCCGCCGGCGCCGACCCGGCCGAGATCCTCAAGGCCGCCGACGTCACCCTGTACCGGGCGAAGGCGGCCGGCCGCGGCCGGTGGGCGCTGTACGACCCACACGCGGTGGCCGCCCAGGTGGCCCGGTACGAGCTGTCCGCGGCCCTGCCCGACGCCCTGGACCGGGGCGAGTTCTCGCTGGTGTACCAGCCGATCGTGGCGCTGCCGGACGGCAAGCTGCTCGGCATGGAGGCGCTGGTGCGGTGGAACCACCCCCGGCTGGGCACGCTCACCCCGGACCAGTTCATCGGGCTGGCCGAGGAGACCGGGGTGATCGTGCCGCTCGGCCGGCAGGTGCTGTGGCAGGCGTGCCGGGAGGCGGCGACCTGGCCGGACCGGTTCCCGGGCAGCGACGTGTTCGTCAGCGTCAACCTGGCCGCGGCGCAGACCCACGAGGCGTCCCTCGTCGGCGACGTGCGTCAGGTCCTCGCCGAGACGGGCCTGACCGCCGGCCGGCTGCAGCTGGAACTGACCGAGAGCGCGCTGATGGCCACCTCCGGCGCGCCACTGCAGGCGCTGCACTCGCTCGCCGACCACGGCGTACGGGTGGCCATCGACGACTTCGGCACCGGGTACTCCAGCCTGGCGTACCTGCGCAGCCTGCCGGTGCACGCGCTGAAGCTGCCCAAGCAGTTCATCGAAGGGCTCGGCGTCGAGGCGGCCGACGACGTCCGCGGCGTGGACGAGCGCATCGTGGACGCCCTGATCCGGCTCGCCCACGCGATCGACCTGACGGTGACCGCGGAGGGCGTGGAGCACCAGGCCCAGGCGGACAAGCTCTGCGCGCTCGGCTGCGACAGCGCCCAGGGCTGGCACATCGCCGAACCCACCCCGGCGGACGACCTGGCCGCCCTGTTCGCCGGCTGAGGGGCAGCCGCGCCCAGGCGCAGCGGGACAGCCAACCCGACCGTCAGGCGCGGGTGGCGGCGAGGCGGACGCCGAGAAGGACCAGCGTCGCCCCGGTCAGCCCGTCGACCGTGCGGCGGATCGCCGGCCTGTCGAGCAGGCGCCGCACTCCACTCACCACTGTGGCGACGGTCCCGAACCAGAGCAGGGTGATGAGGCATGCGGTCACCGACAGCAGCAGCACATCGGAGACCGCCGGCTGGCGGGGGAGGAACTGTGGCATCAGCGCGACGAAGAAGACCGCGGCCTTGGGGTTGAGCACGTTGCACAGCAGGCCGGATCGGAACGCTGCGACCGCCGTCCGCGCTGCCCGCTCCGGCCCCGGCTCAGCTGCCCCACTGGGGCGCCGGGCCGCTGAGCGCAACGCCCGCACGCCGAGGAAGAGCAGATAGCCGGCACCGACGATCTTGACGACGGTGAAGGCGGTGGCGGAGGCGGCCAGCAGGGCGGCTACACCGGTGGCTGCCGCGAGCACCCAGACGAGGATGCCGGCGGCGACACCCGACGCGGTCGCCAATCCGGCGAGGCGGCCGGAGGTGACGGCGTTGCGGACGACCACCGCGAAGTCGGGCCCGGGCGACATCGCGCCCAACCCCAGCGCCGCCGCGAACGCGGCCACCTGGGTCGCCGTCATGCCAGAACCTCTTGATCGTTTCCAGCTCCGCGCGCCCTGCGCGGTCGCCTCCAGCCGCGTGCCGCCGCAACGATCGCCGCCGAGCCCTTGACCATGCCGCGGCCGGTCGACATTACCCGCCCTGGCCGCGCAGGTGCACCGCCAACGCGCTCATGTCGTGCTGGCCCAGCCCGGCGGCGATCGCCTCGGCCACGACCCGGCGGTTGGTGGCGAGCTGCTCCATCCTGGCGCCGACGCCGCGCGCGAGGGACGCCGCCAGGTCCATGTCCTTGGCGACCAGCTCCAGGATGAACGCGGCGGGCGCCTGGTCGGGGTGGACGAACGCCTCCCGCTTGTACTGCACGAATGGCGCGGCCACCGCGCTGGCGGCGAAGACGTCGTAGGCCAGGGCGCGCGGGACGCCGGCCTTCTCGGCGAGCACGAGCGCCTCCGAGACGGCCTGGTTGAGCGACTGGATCACCACGTTCACGGCGAGCTTCATCACCGCGCCGGTGCCGATCTCTCCCAGGTGGAACACGCGCGTGCCGAGCGCGTCGACGACCGGGCGGACGCGCTCCAGCGCCGCGGGGTCGCCGCCGACCATGAAGGTCAGCTCGCCGCGCTGGACCACCGGGACGCTGCCGGACACCGGGGCGTCCAGCAGTACGCCCGAGTGCTTCTCGACCAGCGGCGCCACGCCGCGCACCGTGTCCGGGTGAATGGTGCTGGTCTCCATCACGACAGTGCCGGAGCGCAGCCCGGTGACCAGCTCCGGGTAGACGGCCTTGACCGCGGCGTCGTCGGCGAGCGAGACGATGACCACCTCGGCCTGCGCGGCGGCCTCGCTGGGAGTCTCCGCCACCGCGGCGCCGGTCTGCTCGGCCCGCGCCCGGGTGCGGTTGTAGACCACCACGTCGTGCCCGGCCTCGCGCAGCCGGACCGTCATCGCCGCGCCCATCCGGCCGGCGCCGACTATCGCCACCTTCACCCGAGCAGCCACCCCCCATCGACGGCCAGGTTCACGCCATTCACGCCGGGATTCTCCAGCAGAAACGCGGCCGCGTCCACCACGTCCGCCATGGTCACCAGCCGGCCGGTCGGGGTCCGCCGGCGGGTCGCCTCCAGCGCCTCCGCCTTGCCGGCCCAGTACGGGCTGTCGCCGACGATGCCGGGGTGGATGGCGTTGACCCGGACCGGCGCCAGCTCCACCACCAGGGTGTTCACCATGCCGGTGACTCCAGCGTTCACGGTGGTCACCGTAGTGGATCCCGGGTACGGCCGGCGTGCGGCCTGCCCGCCGAAGAGCAGGATCGAGCTCTCCTCGCCCAGCCGGGATGCCAGCGCGTGCACCACCTCGGTGTAGCCGATCAGCTTCAGCGTGACCAGGTATTCGGCGCGGGTGATCTGGTAGTCCCTGGCGGTGTTGTGATCGCGATCGATGGCGGCGAGCACGAGGTGCTGGACCGCGCCGACATCGGCCAGCGCCTCGCCGATCTGGTGCGGGCGGGCCAGGTCGAGGGCGACGCCGCGGACGTTCCCACCGACCGAGGCGGCGACCTCCTTGGCCCGTTCCGCACTCCGGCCGGAGAGGACGACCTCCCGGCCCTGGGCCGCGTAGTGCTTGACGATCTCCAGGCCCAGCCCGGACGTGCCCCCCACTACGACAACGGTCATAGCCGACTCTCCAGATAGTCCCAGTCCCGAACGAAGCGGTACGAGTGCCGCCCGGGCGGCTGCGGCGCCTGCGTCTCCAGCCAGCGGACCACGCCGGTACCCACGTTGCGGAACCCGTGCACGCAGCCGACGCCGGCCCACGCCACGTCACCGGCCCCGAGCCGGTAGGACTCGCCGTCGAAGGTCGCCTCGACCTCGCCCTCCAGGAACAGATAGGTCTCCTCGAACGGGTGGTCGTGCGGACCGGCCACCCCCTGCGGCTCGTACTGCACCATGAACATCGTGGTCAGCTGGGCGCCCAGGTCCGAGTCGACCATCATCTTCACAGTTATTCCACTGTAGACGAGCAGGGCGGTGCGCATGCTCGCGGACACCGCCAGCATGTCCTGGGTCTGCTTGTCCACCAACATGTTCACCGGCTCGATGTGCCCGAACGACCGGGTGCGCGGATCGCGCACGTCGACCTCGGCCGGCTCGGCACCCGCGGCGACCGGGGGCACCGCGAAGGTGTCCCCACCGTAGCGCGAGCGCGGTTGCGGCGAGAGCATGTACGCCCACCGGGCCGCCTCGTCGCCGTCGTTGCTCCAGGAGTGCGGTACACCCACCGGCAGCAGGCCGTAGTCGCCCGGGCGCAGCAGGGTCGCGCCCTCGGGGGAGCGCAGCACGACGCTCCCCCCCAGCACGTAGAAGCACTCCTCGAAGGACTGCACCCGGGCCGGCACCGAGCCGCCGGGCGGCAGCTGGCAGACGCCGAACCCGGTGTGCACCGCGGCCGGTGTCGTCTCATCCACGATGGACCACCGACGCAGATCGCCGTCGGGCAGGTACTCGGCGTCGGCGGCGTACCGGACCAGATGCCTCATGCGGAGGTCCCCGCGTCGGCGGCCTTCTCCGCTGTCGCCGCGGCCTTCTGCGCGGTGGCCGTGACCAGCCGGTCGTGGGCTTCCTCGACCAGCCGGCGCGCCCGTTCCACGTCAGCGAGCAGCTTGCCGCCCTGCTTGCGGATCACGCCGTCCACGATCACGGTGTCCACGTTGGAGACGTCGGCGCAGAGGGTGACGGCAGCGTACGGGTCGGTGATCGGGACCATGTTCACCGAGCGGGCGTCGATGAGTACCACGTCGGCCTTCTTGCCCGGCGTGAGCGAACCGGTCCGGTCCGCCAGCCCGGCCACGTGCGCACCGTTGATGGTCGCCGCCTCCAGCATCTGCCGCGCGGTGAGCATCGTCTCCGGTACCTCGGTGTTCGCCTCCCAGCAGGCCGCGTTGACCCGCGCCCGCTCGGCGCCGAACGCGGCGCGCATCTGGGTGAACATGTCGCCCGGCACGGTGGTTACCACGTCGATGGAGAAGCTCGGCTTCAAGCCGTACTCGATGGTCTTCATCACCGGCGGCCAGCCGTGGCCCATCTGCAGCTCGACCTGGGGGGCGATGGAGATGGTGCCGCCGCTGTCCGCGACCAGGCGCCACTCTTCCTCGCTGAAGTAGCAGCAGTGGACGTAGGTGGTGTCCGGCCCGAGCAGCTTCAGGTTGGCCAGCTGCTTGATCATGCCGAACCGGCCGGCCAGCCGGCCCATGGCCACGTGCACGGTGATCGGGATGCCCAGCTCGCGGGCGAGCTGCCACTCCGCGCGGACCACGTCGTCGATGCAGAAGCCCGGTCCCCGGGTGGCCAGGCCCATGGTGAGCAGGCCGCTGTCGGAGGAGAAGTAGGTCTCGCGGACCCGGCGCACGTCGTCCGCCGGGATGGCGATCTTGCTCTCGAACCAGTAGTCGGCCAGCGACAGGTTCGCGCTGCCGTACGCGTACTGCGCTCGGATGCCGGTCTCCTGCAGCGCGCGGATCGCGGCGTCCGGGTGCTCCGGGGTGTTGTTGATGTGCGACCAGTCGACCAGGGTGGTGATGCCGGCGTTGAGGCACTCCAGCGATCCGGCCAGGTTCGAGGCGTAGACGTCATCGGGCTGGTACACCGGCCCGAAGGTGTCCAGGATCTCCACGAAGTAGTCGTCGAGGGTGGCGTTGGGCGCCACGCCGCGGATCGCCGCCTCCCAGGTGTGCCGGTGGGTGTCCACGAAGCCGGGGATCACCAGGAAGCCGTCGGCGTCGATGACGTTCGCGTCCGCATCGATGCTCGGCTGCACCGCGGCGATCCGGTCGTCCTCGATCAGCAGGTCGCCCGAGGGCAGGTCGCCGACCGACGGGTCCATGGAGAGGATGTGGCCACCGCGAATGAGGGTACGGTTCGTCATGCCAGTCTCCTATGTGGAATCGGTTCAGTATGCGGCGAGCCGGCGCACCGCCTCGGTGACCGTGCTCACGGTGGGGATGACCTGGTCCTCCAGCGCGTCGGCGAACGGCAGCGGGACACAGGCCGCGGCGACCCGGCGGATCGGGGCGTCGAGCAGCTCGAAGCCTTCGTCGGCCACGATCGACGCCACGGTTCCGCCCCAGCCGCCCTGGTACGGGTTCTCCTCCACGATGACCAGCCGGGAGGTGCGCTGCACCGACTCCAGGACGGTGCGCATGTCCAGCGGTACCAGGCAGCGCAGGTCGATCACCTCGACCGAGACGCCCTCGGCGGCGAGCGCCTCGGCGGCGGCCAGCGCGACCGGCACCGTCGACGCGAGCGCGACCAGGGTGACGTCGGTGCCGGACCGGACCACGGCCGCCTCGCCCAGCGGCACCACGTGGTCCGGCGGCGCGGCCGGGCCCTTGCTGGCGAAGAGTCCTTTGTGCTCGAAGAAGACCACCGGGTCGTCGCTGCGGATGGCCGAGGCCATCAGGCCCACCACGTCGGCCGGCGTGGACGGCGCGACCACCTTCAGACCCGGCACGGTGAACGCCCAGTTCTCCACCGCCTGCGAGTGCTGCGCACCGAAGCCCAGCCCGCCGCCGTTGGCGGTGCGCACCACGAGCGGCACGCTGAGCTGCCCGCCGGTCATGTACCGCACCTTGGGGATCTCGTTGGCCAGGTAGTCCCAGCAGCAGGCGAGGAAGTCGGAGAACATGATCTCGGCGACCGGCCGCAGCCCGGTCATCGCCGCGCCCATGGCCGCGCCGACGATCGCCTGCTCGGAGATCGGCGTGTCCCACACCCGGCGCGGCCCGAACTCCTTGAACAGCCCGACCGTCGTCTTGAACACGCCCTCAGCCGCGCCGATGTCCTCGCCGAGACAGACCACCGTGGGATCCCGGCGCATCTCCCGGGCGATGCCTTCCGCGACCGACTCGCGATAGGTCGTCACCGTGACGGACTCGCGGTTTGCTGTCATGTCCGCCATGTCGCGCTCCCGTCAGCCCATACGTCGGTGAATGCCTCGCGCGGGTCCGCGTCCGGTGCCGACTTGGCCGCGTCCACGGCCGCCGCCACGACCCGTTCGGCGTGGGCGTCCCGCTCGGCAATCTCCTCTTCCGGCACTCCCTGCTCCAGCAGCTTCGCGCGGGCGAGGGTGAGCGGGTCACGCTCCAGCCACTGTCTGACCTCGTCCTCCGGCCGGTACTTGGCCGGGTCGGTGCGGCTGTGCCCGTAGTGCCGGTAGGTGCGCGCCTCGAGGACGGTCGGACCGCCGCCGTCGCGGGCCCGCTGCGCGGCCCGGGCCACCGCGTCCCGGACCACCAGCACGTCGTTGCCATCGATCACCTCGGCCGGCAACCCGTAGGCCGGGGCGCGGTCCGCGGCCGGGTTGGCCACCGCGGTCACCGAGCCGATCGGGGTGTACTCCATGTAGAGGTTGTTCTCGCAGACGAACAGCACGGGCAGCCGCCACACGGCGGCCAGGTTGAGCGCCTCGTGGAAGGCGCCGATGTTGGTCGCGCCGTCGCCGAAGAACGCCACCGCCACCTGGTCGGTGCCGCGCAACGTGGCCGACCAGGCGGCACCCACCGCCATCGGCAGGTGCGACCCGACGATCGCGTACGAGCCGAGCATGTTGGCATCGGCCTTGGTGAGGTGCATCGAACCGCCCTTGGCCTTGCAGATGCCGGTCGCCTTGCTCATCAGCTCGGCCAGGCACTCCTCCGGAGTGGCGCCGCGGGCGATCGCGTGGTGGTGGCCGCGGTAGGTGGCGAAGACGTAATCGTCGGCGCGCAGCGCGTCGTTGGCGCCCACCGCGACCGCCTCGTGCCCGGCGGCCAGGTGCGTGGTGCCCTTGATCAGCCCGGCCAGGAACAGGTCCTGCGCGGCCTTCTCGGTGCGCCGGATGATCGCCATCCGTTCGTACAGGTCGATGAGGTCAGTCATGCTTCGCGACCCCGTTGTTCAAATGGGACTGTGACTCCCTGGTCGTGCTGAGCGCGCCGCCGGCCGTCCAGTACTTGCGGCCGGCCACCAGCAGCTCCTCGGCCGGGAACTTGGTGATCACCTCGCAGCCGGTCGCGGTGACCACCACCTCCTCCTCGATCCGCGCGGCGGACCAGCCGTCGGATGCCGGCCAGTACGTCTCCAGCGCGAAGACCATCCCCTCCTCCAGCGTCTCGGGGTGGTCGAGCGAGACCAGCCGGCTGAAGATGGGCTTTTCCCAGATGGACAGTCCGACCCCGTGTCCATACTGGAGCGCGAAGGCGGCCTCCTCGTCCGGGAAGCCGAACTCCTGCGCCCGCGGCCACACCGATACGATGTCCGCGGTGGTGGCGCCGGGCTTGACCAGCGAGATCGCCGCATCCATGTACTCCCGGCAGCGCTTGTACGCGTCGCGCTGGGCGGGCGAGGCGCTGCCCACCGCGAAGCAGCGGTAGTAGCAGGTGCGGTAGCCCATGTGGCTGTGCAGGATGTCGAAGAATGCCGGGTCGCCGGGGCGGATCAGCCGGTCACTGTAGACATGCGGGTGCGGGGAGCAGCGTTCGCCGGAGATGGCGTTGACTCCCTCGACGTACTCGCTGCCGAGGTCGTAGAGCACCTTGCTGACCAGGCCGACGCACTCGTTCTCGCGCACGCCCGGGCGGAGGAACTCGTACAGCTCCTCGTAGGCCGCGTCCACCATGGCGCACGCCTGGGTGAGCAGCGCGATCTCGTCCTGGGTCTTGATGCGTCGTGCCTCCAGGAACACCTGTTGCCCGTCCACCACATCGATGCCCCGGTCGCGCAGCGCGAACAGCACCGGCAGTTCCACGATGTCGACGCCGACGGGCTCGCCAGTCAGGCTGTGTCTGGCGAGCTCGTCGGCGACCTTGCGGGCCACCTCCTGCGCGATGCCAGCGTCCGGGTGGAAGGCGCCGCGCAGGGTGGAGATGCCCGCGCGGGCCCGCGAAGGGCCGTCCAGCCACGGGTTGTACAGCTGATGGTGGCGGGCCGCGGACCCGAAGTCCCACACCACCGGCTCGCCGCCCCGGGGAAGCAGGGCGAAGCGGATCAGCTTGTCCATCGCCCATGTGCCGATGTGTGTGGAGGTCATGTATCGGATGTTGCCGAAATCGAAAGTGAGCAGAGCACCCAGCGAGGAGCGCTCCAGGGCGTCGCGCAAGCGCTGCAGGCGCTCCTCACGTAGTCGACCCAGATCGATCCGCTGCTCCCAGTCGACCGCATTCGGCCCGTACGTACGGATCGCCATCGATGCACCACCCGCCTTTCCCGCGCGTTCACGGGTCGTCAAGGGTGTTTCGTGAGAGTAAACGCCGCCCCGGCGAACGATGTCAAGTAGTACTTAACAGGGTACTGTGCAGTCGTGCCGTCGCTGGGTCCACGGATACGCCAGGAGCGGGTCTCCCGGGGGATCAGCCTGCGCGCGCTCGCCCGCGAGGTCGGCGTGTCGGCGAGCATGATCTCCCAGATCGAGACCGGCAAGGCTCAGCCCTCGGTGAGCACGCTCTACGCGATCACCTCCGCGCTCGGCCTCTCCGTCCAGTCTGTCTTCGAGTCCGAGTCCACGCCGTCGGCGGCGCCGACCTCGCCAGCGGCGCCGCTGATGCGGGCCCCGACCACCGTGGTGGAGGCGCTCGGCCTGGCCCAGGGCGTGCGGCTGGGGCCGCTGGTCAGGCCGGCCGAGCGCCAGGTGCTCCAGCTCGACTCCGGGGTCACCTGGGAGCGGCTCGGCGTGCTGCCCGGGCAGTCGGTGGACTTCCTGCGCATCACGTACGCACCGGGCGGCACCTCGTCCAGCGACGGGGAGCTGATGCACCACACCGGTTCGGAGTACGGGGTGCTGCTCAGCGGGGAGCTGTTGCTCACCTTGGGCTTCGAGGACATCGTGGTGCGCCCCGGCGACGCGGTTTCGTTCGACTCGTCCACCCCACACCGTTACCGCAACGACGGCACAGAACCCGCCGTCGGGATATGGTTTGTGGCTTACTAGGGGTGTGTCCCCGGACCACCAGCACGATCACCACGGCACCGACGAGCATCACGAGCACGGGCACGACGGGCACCACCATCACCACGGCGGTGCGCGCGGCCTGCTCCAGCAGCTCTTCCGGCCGCACAGCCACGACGCCGCGGACGCGACCGACGCTGCGCTCGAGGCCTCCGCGCAGGGGATCCGCGCTCTCAAGATCAGCCTAGTCGGGCTGGCCGTCACGGCCGCGCTGCAGGCCGCCGTCGTCGCGTTCTCCGGCTCGGTCGCGCTGCTCGCGGACACCGTGCACAACTTCGCCGACGCGCTCACCGCAGTCCCGCTGTGGGTGGCCTTCGCGCTCGGCCGCCGGGCTGCGTCCAGGCGCTTCACCTACGGGTACGGCAGGGCCGAGGACCTCGCCGGCATCTTCATCATCGCGATGATCGCCGCCTCCGCCGCACTGGCCGCCTGGGAGTCGGTGGACCGCCTGCGCCATCCGCGCGACCTCGAGTCGATCTGGCTCGTGGTGGCCGCCGGCGTGATCGGCTTCCTGGGCAACGAGCTGGTCGCCATTTACCGCATCCGGGTCGGGCGCCGGATCGCGTCGGCGGCGCTGGTCGCCGACGGGCTGCACGCGCGCACCGACGGGCTCGCCTCGCTCGCGGTCGTGGTCGGCGCCACCGGCGTGGCGCTCGGGTTCCGGCTGGCCGACCCGATCGTCGGGCTGCTCATCACGGTGGCCATCCTGTTTGTCCTGCGCGGTGCCGCGCGAGACATTTACCAACGGCTGATGGACGCTGTCGACCCCTCGCTGGTCGCGGAGGCCGAGCACGTGCTCACCTCGACGCCGGGCGTGGTCGAGGTGGAGTCGGTACGGATGCGGTGGATCGGGCACCAGCTGCACGCCGAGGCGGGCGTCAGCGTGGACCACACCAAGTCGGTGGCGCAGGGCCACGACATCGCCGAGGAGGTGCGCCACCGGCTGCTGCACGCGCTGCCCAAGCTGCGCGACGCGACCGTGCACGTCAGCCCGGCCAGCAACGACGATCACGACTTCCACGCCGCCGTCGCTCACCACTTCCTCCGGGGTAGTGAGCCCAAGAAGTCCTAACCGGACGAAGGCGCGCTGGGGACGCCGAGACCAGCCACCGTCCAGGCAGGACGATCGCCGGGAGACGTAATCGCCTGCCGCTTTGGCAGTAACTCACTATGTAGTTACGATATGTCCATGCCGAGCGCGGAGCACGAGTCCCCGATAGCACTGGCCAAGCTCGACCCGGACCTGGTGACCTGGCTGCTGACCAACGTGTTCGAGATCAAGGTTCCCGACTACGACCACGCCCGGGTGCACGCGACCGATGTGCGGGTGATGGTTCCGGCCACCTACCACGCCGACGGCATGCTGCTGTATTGCGACGCCGCCGACCGCCCGCTGCTGGCGACGGTGCTGGAGGTGCAGCGCAGCCAGGACCGGACAAAGCGGCGCACCTGGAAGCTCTACGTGGCGCAGCTGGAGGCCGAGCTGGATGTCAGCGTCGCGCTGGTGGTGTTCTGCCCTGATGGCACGCTGGCCGCATGGTACGGGCGGCTGCTGGAGCCCGACGCGTCGAGCCTGACATTACGGCCGTTGATCTTCACCCCGAACGATGTGCCGCTGATCCTGGACGTGGAGCTGGCCCAGGCCAACCCCGCGCTGGCGGTGCTGTCGGCACTGTGCCACGGCGACCAGGACGAGGTGGATGAGATGTTCCCAGCGCTCGCGGCGGCGCTGCATTCGGTCGGACCCGGAAAGGAG
>JADGHA010000514.1 GCA_019689695.1 Micromonosporaceae bacterium
GGTCGGGGGTCAGCGGTCCGGGATCGTGGACCAGGCGGGTCTCCTCCACCACAGACAGCGCACGCTGGCGCTTCTTCCGGTCCCGCCAGAACCACATCTGGATGAACAACACCGCTAGGCCGGCGAGGATGAACACCCAGCCCATCACCTTCAAGTCGAGCCACTTCAGGTCGACGTGGATCGCGTACGCCAGGATCGCGCCGAACGCGATCAGGAAGATCGCTCCACCAATGCCCATGTGCGCTCCTCGCTGCCCACCGCCTCCCCAGAAGCCCGCTCCCTCGGCCGGCCGAGCTGGCGGCCCAGCGGCCGGACGGCGGGGGCCGGGCAGGCCAGTGCGTGCCCCTAAGTAGCCGGCGCAAACCGTGCCCCCAGGTAGCCGGCGCAAACAAGGACCGGGGCCCGAACCCGGGCCCCGGTCTGGCGGCAAGGGCCAAGGCCATGGCGGCCAGGGCCCGAAGCGGGCTAGAAGGCCTCCTCCGGGAGGTCCATCACGTCCAGCGTGGTCGCCTCCACCACCTTGCGGTCGGCGGACAGCCGTGGCAGCACCTCCCGGGCGAAGAACCGGGCCGCCGCGATCTTGCCCTCGTAGAACGCCTGGTCGGCGGCTCCGGCCGGGCCCTGCGGACCGGCCAGGGCGCGCAGTGCCACCTCGGCCTGCCGCTGCAGCAGCCAGCCGACCATCAGGTCACCCATGGCCAGCAGCAGCCGTCGCGTGTTGAGCCCCACCTTGTACAGCGCCCGCGGGTCGCCGCCGGACGCCTCCCCCGCGCCCCGGCCTTCGGACCCTGCGGCCATAGCCTCGGCAACCCAGCCGGTCATCGTGGCGAGCATGCCCTGCACGTCGGCGAGGGCGGTGGCGAGCGCCTGCCGCTCCTCCTTGAGCCGCCCGTTGCCGGACTCGTCGTCGAGGAAGGACTGGATCTCGCCGGCCACCACCAGCAGCGCCTGGCCCTGGTCCTTCACGATCTTCCGGAAGAACAGGTCCAGGCTCTGGATCGCGGTGGTGCCCTCGTACAGGGTGTCGATCTTCGAGTCCCGGATGTACTGCTCAAGCGGGTAGTCCTGCAGGAAGCCGGAGCCGCCGAACGTCTGCAGCGACTCGGAGCCGAGCAGCTCGTACGCCCGCTCCGAGCCGCACCCCTTGATCAGCGGCAGCAACAGGTCGTTGACCCGCTCGGCAACCTGCTCGCCGGCCTGGTCGCCGGCTGCCGCGGCCAGCCGCGCCTTGTCCTGCCAGCTGGCCGTGTAGCAGACCAGCGCGCGTAGGCCCTCCGCGTACGACTTCTGCAGCATCAGCGACCGGCGTATGTCCGGGTGGTGGGTGATGGTCACCCGCGGCGCGGTCTTGTCCGTCTGCCGCAGCAGGTCCGGACCCTGGACCCGGTTCTTGGCGTACTCCAGGGCGTTGAGGTAGCCGGTGGAGAGCGTGGCGATGGCCTTGGTGCCGACCATCATCCGGGCGTACTCGATGATCAGGAACATCTGCCGGATGCCGTCGTGCACGTCCCCGAGCAGCCAGCCCTTGGCCGGCACGCCGTGCTGGCCGAAGCTCAGCTCGCAGGTGGCGGAGACCTTCAGCCCCATCTTGTGCTCGACGTTGGTGGCGAACACGCCGTTGCGCTCGCCCAGCTCGCCGGTATCCCAGTCGAAGAGGATCTTCGGGACGATGAACAGGCTCAGCCCTTTGGTGCCCGGCCCGCCGGCGCCCGGCACGCCGACCGGGCGGGCCAGCACGTAGTGGATGATGTTGTCGGTCAGGTCGTGCTCGCCGCTGGTGATGAACCGCTTGACGCCCTCGATGTGCCAGGAGCCGTCCGGCTGCGGGATGGCGCGGGTGCGCCCGGCGCCCACGTCCGAGCCCGCGTCCGGCTCGGTGAGCACCATGGTCGCGCCCCACCGCTTCTCGACCAGCAGCTTGGCCAGCTTCTTCTGCTCCGCGGTGCCCTCGCGGAACAGGGTGTGCGCGAACGACGGCCCGCCGGCGTACATCCACACCGCCGGGTTGGCGCCGAGGATCAGGTCGGCCACGGCCCACCACAGGGCCCGCGGCGCGTTCGTGCCACCGATCTCCGCAGGCAGGTCCAGCCGCCAGTACTCCGCGTCCATGAAGTCGGTGTACGCCTGGCGGAAGTCCTCGGGGAGGGTGACGCGGTGCTCGACCGGGTCGAAGACCGGCGGGTTGCGGTCGCTGGTGATCAGGCTGGGCGCCAGCTTCTCCCGGGCGAACCGGTCGACCTCGGCCAGGATGTTGCGCGCGGTGTCCACATCGATATCGCCGTACGGTTCCCGACCGAGGACCTGGTCGGCTCCGAACACCTCGAAGAGGTTGAACTCCAGGTCGCGGACGTTGGTCTTGTAGTGACTCATGCGGCGCTGGTCCCCCGCTTCTCCGATTCCGTGTTACTGACGGGTAGTTTAACGATGTTATTACCCGTCAGTAACCGCGAACAAGACCAGTGACCTCCATCACCCGCTTCACCCTGCCCACGATGCGGGTCGAGGACTACCCGACCGGGTCACGCCTCGGTCGCCCCGACCTCCCAGCTGGGCACCGCTGCCACGCTGGTCTGCTCGGCCCCGGCGTACTCCATCAAGACCAGCGCAATGTCGTCGTCCAGCTGTCCGTGCACCCACTCCAGCAGCGCGGTCTCCAGCGAGGCGAGGCCGTCGCCGACGGTGCCGTGCCCGAGCAGCCGCCAGGCGCGTCCGGCGGTGGGGAAGAACTCGCCGTTCTGGCGGGCCTCGGCCAGCCCGTCGGTATACAGCAGCAGGCGGTCGCCCGGCTCCAGACGCTCGACCCGCGGCCGCACGATCGGCATGAAGCCCAGGGGCGGGGCAGGGGCGGGTGGCTCCAGCGGGATCACCCGGCCC
>JADGHA010000515.1 GCA_019689695.1 Micromonosporaceae bacterium
GTGGTCGTTGACCCGCAGGTCGCAGACGAGCACGCCGTCCACCCGCCGCTCGCCCACCACCGCCGGTAGACCGCCACCTCCGCGTCCGGCTCCGACACCAGCTGCAGGGTCAGCGCGTACGACCGGGCCGACAGCTCGGCCTGCACGCCGCTGATCAGCTCCATGTAGAACGGCTCGATCCCGAGGATGCGCGCCGGGCGGCACAGCGCCAGGCCGATCGCATTGGCGGTCGCGCCGGACAGCGCCCGGGCGGCGCTGTTCGGGTTCCAGCCGATCTCCTCGGCGATGGCGAGGATGCGCCGGCGGGTCGCCTCGGAGACGCCGGGCTGGCCATTGAGCGCGTACGACACGGCACCCTTGGACACGCCTGCGCGCCGGGCGATGTCAGCGATCGTCGGGCGCTTCACGGGCTCCGCTCCTTACGGCCTCAAACGGTTGCGGTCACCGTACTCCCGGTACCGTCCGGTGTGGTGGCGTCGATGGTGCCGCAGATCAACTTGTTCGGTTAAGTATGCCCGCTTGACCGAGGATCCGGCCGGGCTACCTGGGGTAGTGTCATGAGCTGCGGCGGGGCTGAACCGCGTATTGACAGCGCTGGAAGCCGAACCGTACGGTGTGGGAACTGATCCGGTTCAGTACCCGCGCCGGAAGAGACTGGGGCTCGCTGACCGGCGAGCGAGGGCCACCCGATCGGAGGCAACTTGCAGCCGACCTCGTACCGCGCCCTGCACGAGGGATGGACCGTCGCCCCGGCCACTGCGGCGGAGGTGCCGGCAGAGGTCTCCGCCCGGCCGGTGCCTGCGAGCGTACCCGGTTGCGTGCACACCGACCTGCTCGCCGCCGGCCTGATCCCCGACCCGTACCTCGACGACAACGAATCGCGGCTGGGCTGGATCGGCCGCACCGACTGGGTCTACGAGACGACGTTCTCCTGGACCGACCGCGGCGAGCCCGAGGTCGACCTGGTCTGCGCCGGGCTGGACACCGTGGCCACGCTGAGCCTCAACGGTGTCCAGCTTGGACAGACGGAGAACATGCACCGGTCCTACGCCTTCCCGGTCCGGCACCTGCTGGTCGACGGGGAGAACCGGTTGCGGGTGAGCTTCGAGTCCGCCTACCGGTACGCGCAGCGGCTCGCCGACCGGCTCGGGGCGCGGCCCAGCGCGTACCCGGAGCCGTTCAACTTCATCCGCAAGATGGCCTGCAACTTCGGCTGGGACTGGGGCCCGAACCTGGTCACCGCCGGCATCTGGCGTCCGATCGGGCTGCGGGGCTGGCGGACCGCCCGGTTCGGCCAGGTCCGGGCACTCACCACAATGGACAGCGTGGCCGTGCACGTCGAGCTGGAGCGCGCCGCCTCGGCTCCGGACGCACCGGTGACGGTGAGCGCGGCCGTGGCCGGAGCGCGGACGGAGGTCACGCTGGCACCGGACGCGCGCTCGGCCGTCCTGGACCTCTCCGTGCCCGGCGTGGAGCCGTGGTGGCCGCGCGGGTACGGCGAGCCCCACCGGCACCTGCTGGACGTGACCCTGCGCGCCGCAGACGGCACGGTGCTCGACACCTGGCAGCGGATGATCGGCTTCCGTTCGGTCCGGCTGGACACCACGCCGGATGCGGACGGCACACCATTCAGGCTCGTCGTCAACGAGGTGCCGGTCTTCGTCCGCGGTGCCAACTGGATCCCCGACGACGCCTTCCCCCACCGCGTCGACCGCAAGCGGTACGCCCGGCGGCTGGCCCAGGCGTGCGAGGCCAACGTCAACCTGCTGCGGGTGTGGGGTGGCGGCATCTACGAGGCGGACGACTTCTACGACCTGGCCGACGAGTACGGCCTGATGGTGACGCAGGACTTCCTCTTCGCCTGCGCAGCCTACCCGGAGGAGGAGCCGCTGGCCGAACAGGTGGCGGCCGAGGCCCGGGAGAACGTGGGCCGGCTGGCCAGCCATCCCAGCCTGGTGCTGTGGGTCGGCAACAACGAGAACGTGTGGGGCCATGTCGACTGGGATTGGGGTCCCCAGTTGCAAGGGCGCACCTGGGGCGCCGGCTACTACTTCGACCTGCTGCCCCGGATAGTGTCCGAAGTAGACCCTTCCCGGCCGTACTGGCCCGGGAGCCCGTACTCGGGCAGTCGTGACCGGCACCCCAACGACCCGGCACACGGCACGATGCACATCTGGACCGTGTGGAACGACCTGGACTACACCCACTACCGCGACTACCGGCCGCGGTTCGTCGCCGAGTTCGGCTACCAGGGGCCGCCCGCGTACGCGACGCTGCGGCGGGCGTTGCGGGACGACCCGCTGGCCCCCCAGTCGCCCGGCATGGTGCACCACCAGAAGGCCATCGACGGGCATCTCAAGCTGGAACGAGGGCTGATGGCGCACCTGCCGCGCCCGCGCGACTTCGACGACTGGCACTACCTGACCCAGGTGAACCAGGCCCGGGCGGTCGCCCTCGGCGTCGAGCACTTCCGCGCTCTCCGGCCGTTGTGTACGGGCTGCATCGTGTGGCAGCTCAACGACTGCTGGCCGGTCACCTCATGGTCCGCAGTGGACGGCGACGGCCGCCGCAAGCCGCTGTGGTACACGCTACGCCGGTCGTACGCCGACCACCTGCTCACCATCCAGCCGCGAGGCGACACTCTGGTGCTGGTCGCCGTCAACGACGGGCCGGTCGCCTGGTTCCCGGAGGTGTCCGTGGCGCGCCTGACGCTGGACGGGCGACCGAGGGCGAAGAATGTCACCACGGTGGAGGTCCCGCCCGGCGCGGCCGCGACCGTGCCGTTGCCGGCCGATGTGGCCGTCCCGGAGGATCCGCGGGCGGAGCTGCTGCTCGCCGAGGCGACCGGTGACCGGGCGTGGTGGTT
>JADGHA010000030.1 GCA_019689695.1 Micromonosporaceae bacterium
CGGCGGTCCACCGAATCGTCCACATCGGACGGTGGTGGTCCGGGTGGGGCGGCGAGCGGCGGGTACCCGGCCGGCGGGTGGACGCCGACCCCCGGTGCCTGGCCGGGCTCCCCGGCGCCGGCCGACGGGGCAGTGCCGAGAAGCAACGGCAGCCCGGCCACCGCGGGCAGGTGCCACAGCCGTACTGGCGTGCGGGCGATCGCCACTGGCCGGTTCAGCCGCTCTCCGGCCGGCCCGATCAGCGTGCCGCGACGCAGCGGCGTACCGTCGGGCAGTTCCACGATGCCGGCGGCGATCACCACGGCGTCGTGTACGTCGGAGAGGCTGACCTGGGAGCCGGGCGGCAGGTGGACCGGCCGGGCACGGGTCAGCAGGCCGAGCCTGTCGTCTGTGGACAGTCCCTGCAGCGCAGGGGTGTAGTCGAACAGCTCCTCCAGCTCGGCCCGGTCGGCGGGCAGCGGGCCGGGCAGCGGGCCCACCGACGCGGCCACGGTCGAGGCGGGCAGCGACAGCAGAGTGGTGCCCGCGGTGTGCCAGGCCAGCGCGGACGGCGCGCCGGTCAGGGCGTTGGCCAGCCCGACCACGCCTCCGGCGCCGACCCGCTCCCGGACCATGCCGCCCGGGTCGCCGGGCCGCCGTGCCTCCAGCGCGCCGTCCACCACCACGTAGACCGCGGACTGGGCCGCCCCGGCGAAGAGGATCTGCTCACCGGTACGCGGGCGGACCCACCGGGCCTCGGCGGCCAACCGCTGCAGCGCGGGAGCGGGCAGCCGGGCCAGCGCGGAGGCGTTCAGCGCGGCCAGCCGGCGCGGGGTGTCCGCGGCGATCCGCCGCTCGCGCCACTGGTGCCACAGCTTCCTGATCCGCCGGTTGAGCCAGCCGAGCACGGCGTACACGATGGGGGCGGCCAGCCCCGCGATCACCGCAAGCAGCAGCAGGCGGCCGGCGAACCCGGACCGCCAGACCCCGGTGACCAGTCCGGACACCCGCTCGGAGTAGACCCGGTAGGCCAGGTTCCCGGCGATGGCCAGCCACAGCACGGCGAGTACGCCGTAGAGGGCGACCAGCCGGCCTTCCCGGTCCAGCTGGGACCAGCGCGGCGGCCGGCGGCGCAGCCGGGCCACCACCCAGGCCATGCCGCGGGCGCGCAGGTTCGGCACCTCCAGCCAGTCCATCAGCAGGTAGTAGCCGTCCAGCGCGAGGAACGGGTTGAGGTTGAACAGCGCGTTGAGGTACCAGGCGAAGGCGAGCTTGAACGTCCACGGCGCCAGCTCGGGGAAGGCCAGCCCGACCAGCTGCGCGGCGCCGGCGAGCACGAGCCCGGCGGCCGGGCCGGCGGCGGTGGTGAGCAGCCGCCGGTGCCGGCCGGCCATCCACACGTCGGTGGTGTCCACAAAGACCGACGGGATGCCGAAGTAGACCAGGAACCCGGCGGCCGGCACCCGCCGGCCGGCGTGCTTGGTGGCCAGCGCGTGGCCGAGCTCGTGGCAGGCCAGGGCGAGCACGTTGAGCCCGAGCAGGACCGCGGCGCCGGCCGCGTACGACCGGCCGGTGAGGAAGACGGCCTGGTCGCCGCGCATCCAGGTCCAGCCGAACGCGCCGAGGCCGACCAGGGCGACGACCGCCATCAGCACCGCGGCCGGCCGGGTGAACAGCGCCCGGCCGCCGGCCCGGTAGAGGAACCCGACCAGCCGGTCGGCGTCGGCCACCACCATGCGCTGCCCCTTGGCCGCGGCGAGCAGGCCGCGGCCGAGCCGGACCGGCCACGGGCGGCGGTGCATCCGGTCCAGCGGCCGGAACGCGTCGATCGGCAGCTCCTCCAGCATCCGGTTGGCGGCGAGGTCGGCGACGACCCGGGTCACCTGGTCGGGCGCGAGCCGGCCGGAGATGCGGGCGAACTCGGCGACCAGGCGCGCCACCGTACGGGTGCCGTCCATCAGCCCGGCGAGCTTGACCTCCTCCGGGGTCAGCCGCAGGTAGCAGGAGCGGGATGCCTTGCCGGGGCGGCCGTGCAGGCCAGCAGAGTCGTCGTCCGGGGAGCGCAGCATGACGTACGGGACGCCGCGGACGCTGACCAGGTGGGCCTGCTCGATGCCGGCGCGCAGCTTCGGCCTGGCCCGGGCGGGGTTGAGCCGCTCGACGACGGCGGCCCACAGCCCCGGGTCGGCGGGACCGATCGGCTGGCCCGGGGCACGGCCGGCGAGGGCCTCCCACACGCTCACCCGGGTCTCGACGACCGTCACCGCTTTACCCACCCCTCAGCCAGGCAGCCGGACCACGACCCGAGCCGGAGACCCGGCCGGGGAGAACTAGGTCGACGGTAGGGCACCTGGGCGGGTTAGTCATTTGGCCGACGGGAGGAACGGGCCCAGCCCAACCGGGCCGACAAACCGCCGCGAACCAGCCGGAATGCCGAGACGCGATCGCCTGGGTAGGTCCCTACGATGGTTGCCGTGGCGCGTCCGTACATCGCAGCGATCGACCAGGGGACGACCTCCAGCCGGTGCATCGTGTTCGACCCGGAGGGCGGCGTCGTTTCGGTGGCCCAGCGGGAGCACCAGCAGATCTATCCCCGGCCGGGCTGGGTGGAGCACGACGCCACGGAGATCTGGCACAACGTCCAGGCGGTCACCCTCGGCGCGCTGGACGAGGCCGGCCTGTCCCGGGCCGACCTGGCCGCGGTCGGCATCACCAACCAGCGGGAGACCACCCTGCTGTGGGACGCGGCCACGGGTGAGCCGGTCGGCAACGCGATCGTCTGGCAGGACACCCGCACCGACCAACTGGTGAAGGACATGGCGCCGCGGGCGGACTTCTGGCGGTCCCGCTGCGGGCTGCCGCCGTCGGTCTACTTCTCCGGCCCGAAGGTGCGCTGGCTGCTGGACCGCGACCCGAAGCTGCGGGCCCGGGCGGAGCAGGGCGAGATCCATTTCGGCACCATCGACACCTGGCTGATCTACAAGCTGACCGGCCGGCACGCCACCGACGTCACCAACGCCAGCCGCACCATGCTGATGAACCTGTCCACACTGGACTGGGACCCCGAGCTGCTCGCCGAGCTGGACCTGCCGCGCGCCATGCTGCCGGAGATCCTGCCCTCGGCGCACGTCTACGGCGAGGGCAGCGGCGCGGCCGGCGCGCTCGCCGGCGTCCCGGTGGCCGGCGCGCTCGGCGACCAGCAGGCGGCCCTGTTCGGCCAGACCTGCTTCGCGCCGGGCGAGGCGAAGTGCACCTACGGCACCGGCTCGTTCCTGCTGCTCAACACCGGCGACAAGCCGGTGGTCAGTGAGCGCGGGCTGGTCACCACGGTCGGCTACCAGGTCGGCGAGGGGCGCCCCGCGTACGCCCTGGAAGGCTCCATCGCGGTGACCGGCGCGCTGATCCAGTGGCTACGCGACAACCTGGGCATCATCTCCGCCGCCCCGGAGGTCAACGACCTTGCCGCCACGGTCTCGGACAACGGCGGCTGCTACGTGGTGCCGGCGTTCTCCGGGCTGTTCGCGCCGCACTGGCGCAGCGACGCGCGCGGCGTGATCGCCGGGCTGACCGGCTACGTGACCAAGGCGCACCTGGCCCGGGCGGCCCTGGAGGCGACCGCCTGGCAGGTCAAGGACGTCGCCGACGCGATGAACGCCGAGTCCACAGTAGACATCGCCATGCTCAAGGCGGACGGCGGGATGACCGCCAGCGAGATCCTGATGCAGTTCCAGGCGGACGTGCTGGGCGTGCCGGTGGTGCGCCCGGTGGTCACCGAGACCACGTGTCTGGGCGCCGCCTACGCCGCCGGGCTCGCGGTGGGGTACTGGCCGGACCTGGACACGTTGCGCGCGCAGTGGCGCGCCGACCGTACCTGGCAGCCCACCATGCCCGCCGATGAGCGCGACCGGGCGCACGGGCAGTGGCGCAAGGCGGTGCAGCGCAGCCTCGACTGGGTTGATTGAGCCTCGTGACACCTTCCTTCGCCATCCGCGCCCCAGGCGACCGGAGAGAACGGCGGGCGACGCGACCAACCCCCGAGGTCGCGCCGCCCGCCGCATTGGGGAGGAGGCAAAGCTCTTGTGTCTATGACGCGTCGGCGAGAGTCACGGTTGCCGTCTTCTGCTCACCATTTCTGGTGTAGGTGACCTCCAGCTGGTCGCCGACGTTGCTGGACTGCACGGCGCTGACCAGATCGTCCGAGTCGCCGATCGTCTTGTCGCCGAACTTGGTGATGACATCGCCCTCCTGGATGCCGGCCTTCGCCGCCGGGCTGTTCGGGGCCACCGCCCGCACCAGGGCGCCGCTGCTGGTCGAGTCGGCCACCGACACGCCGAGGAACGGGTGCTTGACCTTCTCGCCCTTGATCAGCTGGTCGACCACGGCCTTCATCTTGTTGCTCGGGATCGCGAAGCCGAGGCCGATGTTGCCGTTACGGCCGAGGATCGCGTTGTTGATCCCGATCACCTCGCCCTTGGTGTTGACCAGGGCGCCGCCGGAGTTGCCCGGGTTGATCGGGGCGTCGGTCTGCAGCAGGCCGGATATCGTCCGGACCTGGCCCTGCCCGAACGGGTCCTGCTGGTCGTCGCTGACCTGGATGGTCCGGTCGAACGCGCTGATGATGCCCGCGGTGACCGTACCCTCCAGCCCCAGCGGGCTGCCCAGCGCCAGCACCGTGTCGCCGACCCGCATCGCGCCGCTGTCACCGATCTTCGCCGGGGTCAGCCCCGAGACGTTGGACACCCGCACCACGGCAAGGTCGGTCCGCGGGTCGGTGTTGAGGACTCGGCCCTCCGTACTCTTGCCGTCGTTGAAGATGACCATGACGGTGTCGCTATCGGCGCTGGCCACCACGTGGTTGTTGGTGACGATGTCGCCCTTGTCGTCGTAGACGACGCCGGAGCCCTCGCCGTTGTCGGTCTTGATGGAGACCACGCTCGGCTGCACCGCGGCCGCCACGTTCGCCAGGTCGTCCCGGTTGATCACCGGCGCCGGGCTGGAGTTGCGGTTGCTGGCGTTGGTCGCGGTGCTCACGTTCGTGGTCACCGGCGGGTCGTCGTCGGCCTGCAGAGCCACCCAGCCACCCAGTACGCCGGATCCCACGGCCAGCGCGAGCGCCGCGGCGGCGGTGGCCAGCCGACGACCCGCGCGGCCGGGCTGCCGGTACGCCCCGGGGCCGGCCGGCATCCCCGTCTGCATGAGCACCGTGGTCTGGCCCTCACCGGGCTGCGCAGCCCAGATCGGCGGCTGCTCGGCCGTCGGCTGCTGCGGCGGGTAGGTGGGGCCGCCAGATCCGGGTACGGATGGCGTGGGCTGCCAGTCAGCGTGCCCCGGCCGCGCCGAGTAGGGCGGCTGCCACGGGCTGGCGGGCGAGGCCTGAGGTGCGGGCGGCGCGAACGGCGGCGAGGACTGTGCCGGCCCGGGTTGCGCCCACGGGCTGGCCGGCGGCGGGTACGGCCCGGCCGGGGTGTGGCCGCTGCCGGCATGCGGGGACCCACCCGCGGCCGGCCCGGCCTGGGCAGTCTGGTCGGGCTGACCCGGCTGCCCACCCTGCGGCGGCTGCCCGGCCTGGACCGGCTGTCCGGCCTGGGGCAGCTGCCCACCCTGCGGCGGCTGTCCGGCCGGGGCCGGCTGCTCGCCCTCGGACGCCCGACCCGGCGACCCACCCGCCTGCGCGCCCGCAGACCCGGCGGCTTCCCCGCTGCCCTGCTGGCGCAGCTCGGCGGTCTGGTCCGGCGCGCCAGGGTCGAACTGACCAGGCCGTTGCGGATCAGTCTCGTTGTCGGTCATACCCGACAGCATTCCCAGACGCACTGCGGTCCACCTGTAACGGCGCTGCGAGTTTTCTGAGAAGTCACGCCGGTCACATCGGCGGCCGCACGGTCCGCGTTTCGCGGGCACGCCACCGCGCCGGTCACTGCGGGGCGAGCGGGAGGCGGACGCGGAAGGTCGTGCCGCGCCCCAGCTCGCTCTCCACCTGCACCGTGCCCCGGTGCGCGGCGACCAGCGCGGCGACGATGGCCAGCCCCAGGCCGGTGCCGGTGCTGCCGTCCGCCCGCCGGGTGCGGGCCGCATCCGCCCGGTAGAACCGCTCGAAGACCCGTTCCACCTGGTCGGGTGCGAGCCCAGGGCCGGTGTCGCTCACCTCGATCACGCCGATGTTGCCCGGTTCGGACCGCAGCCGCAGGGTGACCGACGCGTCTGCCGGGGTGTGCGTGATCGCGTTGGTCATCAGGTTGCCCACGACCTGACGTAGCCGGGCGTCGTCGCCGAGTGCCACCAGCGGCCCGGACCCCTCGGCGATCTCCAGCTCGATGGTGCGCTGCGGCGCGACCGCCCGCGCCGCCTGCACCGCGTCCATCGCGATCACCCGCAGCTCCACCGGCCCCGACTCCAGCGGCCGCTCCTGGTCCAGCCGGGCCAGCAGCAGCAGGTCCTCCACGAGCAGGCCCATCCGCGCCGCCTCGTCCTCGATCCGGCGGACCAGCTTGTGCGCTTCCTCCGGCGAGGCGGCCGCGCCCTGCCGGTACAGCTCGGCGAAGCCGCGGATGGTGGTCAGCGGGGTGCGCAGCTCGTGCGAGGCGTCCGCGACGAACTGCCGCATCCGCTCCTCGGACCGGCGGGCCCGCGCCTCGGAGGCCTGGGCGGCCGCCGCCGCGTCGCGAGCCGCCGACTCGGCCGCCCGGGCCGCGGCCTCGGAGGCGGCCCGGGCGGTGAAGGCGGCCTCGATCTGGGTGAGCATCGCGTTCAGCGCGCGGGACAACCGGCCCAGCTCGGTACGCGGCTCCGCGCCACCGGGCTCCGGATCGGGCACCCGCCGGGTCAGGTCGCCGGCTGCGATCGCTGCGGCTGTCTGCTCGATCTGCACCAGCGGCCGCAGGCTGGTCTGGACCATCGCCACGCCCACGCTGGCCAGCAGCACCAGCACCGCGACGCCGACCAGCACGTCGACCCAGATCAGCCGGGCCACCGCGTTGTCTACATTAGACATATCTTGGGCGACCAGCAGGAACTGCCCGCCGAGCCAGGGCGCGACCAGCACCCGCCAACGGGGCGAGCCATCCTCCGCCCTCACCGTGTAGGGCTTGCCCGATTCGGCCCGCTGCTGCGCCTCGGACAGGTTCGGCCGTCGCGGCAGGTCGCTCCTTTGCAGCAGCGTGGACGATGCCCCCGCCCAGGTGCTCGGTCCGGTGGAGACGAGCACCAGGCTGTCGCTGGGCAGCGCCAGGGTGTTGTCCCGCGGGCTGACCGGGAGGGTGCCGTGGTGCGCCTGTTGCACGATCTCCCGCAGCTGGGCGTCGATCTGGCCGACCATGTACGACCGGAGCGCCAGGGTGCTGCCGGTGGTGAT
The DNA here is from genome assembly GCA_019689695.1 of Micromonosporaceae bacterium. GTDB lineage: Bacteria > Actinomycetota > Actinomycetes > Mycobacteriales > Micromonosporaceae > JADGHA01. The sequence continues at coordinate 7,328 of JADGHA010000030.1, forward strand.
CACCGCCAGAGCGAGTGCGACCAGCGCCAGCACCGCCGCCACCAGCTTGACCCGCAGCGGGATCCGGCGCAGCGACCACGGCGGATTCACTGCCACTCCGGTCAGGTCGGCTTGCGCAGGACGTAGCCCACGCCGCGCAGGGTGTGGATCAGCCGCGGCTCGACGTTGTCCACCTTGCGCCGCAGGTACGAGATGTACGACTCGACGATGTTGTCGTCGCCGCGGAAGTCGTAGTTCCAGACGTGGTCGAGGATCTGCGCCTTGCTGAGCACCCGGTTGGCGTTGAGCATCAGGTACCGCAGCAGCTTGAACTCGGTCGGCGACAGCTGCACCCGGCGCCCGGCCCGGTAGACCTCGTGCGTCTCCTCGTCCAGCTCCAGATCGGCGAAGGTGAGCCGGGACGGTGTCGGCTCGCCGGCGGTGCGCCGCAGCACGGCCCGGATCCGCGCGGTCAGCTCCTCCAGGCTGAACGGCTTGGTCACGTAGTCGTCGCCGCCCAGGGTCAGCCCGCGGATCTTGTCTTCGGTGGCGTCCCGCGCGGTCAGGAACACCACCGGGGTGCGCCGGCCGCCTTCGCGCATCCGCCGGATCACCTCGAAGCCGTCCAGATCGGGCAGCATGATGTCGAGTACGACCAGGTCCGGACGGACGTCCCGGGCGGCACTCACCGCCTCCGCCCCGCTGGTCACGGTGGTGACATCGAAGCCCGCGAAGCGCAGGCTGGCCGAGAGCAGTTCGAGGATGTTCGGGTCATCCTCGACCACCAGCAGGGAAGCCTCGGCCTGGGCAGGACTCATGTACCCATCATGGGTCAGCCGCCTGGACACCGTCTGCAGCTTCCCTGGGAACAACCTGAACGCCGATCAGAGGCGGCGCAGGACGGTCAGGGCGGCCTCGACCGCGGAAGCGGCCGTCTCCAGCAGCTCCTGTGTGGCGCCCGGGCGCCGGACCAGCCGGCGCACCTCGGCGAGCAGCTGGTCCGCCTGCCGCTCCAGCGCGGCCGCCTGGGCCGAGGACGCGGGCTCCGCCGCGCTCTCCGGCGGCCGCCTGCCGAACCCGACCCGCGCCGCCCACACCCCCGCATCCGCCTGCTCCCAGGCGGCCCGCGGGTCGATCCGCCGCGCCCGGGCCTGCCTGGCCTGCTCGCGCAGCTCGCGCTTGAGATCCCGGAGGGATCCGCGCACCTCGTTCTGGATCTCGTTCGCCAGCGAGCTGAGGTCGGCCACCGAGGCGTGGATCTCCGCCTCCAGCGTGCTCAGCTCGCCCGCGCGCTGCCGCAGCTCGGCCCGGCCCGCCTCGGTGATCTCGTAGGTCTTGCGCCCGCCGGCCGCGGTGTGGGTGACCAGACCCTCCGCCTCCATCCGCTGCAGCCGCGGGTAGATGGTGCCGGCGCTGGGCGCGTAGAGGCCGAGGAACCGGTTCTCCAGCAGCCGGATCAGCTCGTACCCGTGCTTCGGCCCCTCGGCCAGCAGCTTGAGCAGGTACAGGCGCAACCGCCCGTGGCTGAACACCGCGGTCACTGTGGCTCCGATCCGGGCGCCTCACCGCCGGTCGTCTCGCGTTCCGCCGGTGCGGCGGCTGGCACGCCTTGGTTGTGGTCCGCGGCCATCCCCTCGCCCGCGTTCGCACCCCACCCGCTCTCCTTGTCCACCGGCCGGCTGAGCAGGGAGATGCTGCCAGACGTGGTGTTCACCCGGAGCCGGCCGGTGCCGGAGCCGAGCTGCCCGCTGGCGCTGTTCTTCCGCCCGGTCAGGCCGGAGTGGCGGACTTCCGGGAAGGCGCTGGTGACCCGGCCGCTCACCGCGTAGAGGTGCACGTCGAGGTCGCTGTCCTCGCGCACCCGCGCAGTGACCTCGCCGGAGACGGTCTCCAGGTTGATCTCGGTGTGCGACGGCGGGTTGTCCAGGTCGGCCGTGATCGAACCGGAGGTGGTCCTGGCGTAGACCCGCTCCGCGGTGGAGTCGGCGATCACCAGCTCGCCGGAGACCGTCTCCAGCCGCACCTCCCCACCCAGGCCGAGCGCCTCGACTGGACCGGAGACCATCTTCGCGTGGATCCGACCGGCCAGGCCGAGCAGCGTCACCCGCCCGCTGGTCACGTCAACGTCGACGCCGGCCCGCAGCGCCGAGGCGACCAACGAGCCGGAGACCAGGCGCAGCGACGCCGCCGTGTGGTGCGGGACGGCGATCGAGACGTCGGCGGTGAACAGCCGTCGCCCGCTCAGGAACCACCAGATCGGGCCCAGCCACAGCCGGACCCTGGGTCTCTTGTCGTACCTGACCGACAGCTCGCCGTCCTTGAGGGTCACCTCGAGCGGCCGGACGCCGATCGAGGTCACCTCCAGCCGGGCCGGCCCGTCGGTGCCGACCACGTTGAGACGGCCGGAGATCAGCCGCACGTCGAGCCGCTCGACGGGTTCATCAAAACTCAGCCGCTGCGGACTCTCGATGGTCCACCGGCCCATGGCCGCCTCCTCAGCAGATCTGACTGGCAGGTGCTGACAGTATCGCTTAACGCGATCCTATCGCGATGTATCTTATCGCAGTCGAGATACATCGCGATAGGGGTCGCCAGCGCCGCCCGGTGACGCCAGGCTGCCTACGGGCGCTCATTGTGCGAGCCTGGTGCCCGTGGCCGGCTACTCAGGCACTCCGTTGTTCCGCAAGCTCGGCATCTCGGCCGGCGCGACGGTCCTGCTCGACGGTGCCCCGCCCGGCTTCACCCTGCCCGACCTCCCGCCCGAGGTACGCGTGCGGCGCCGGCCAGCCGCGGGCCCGTACGACGTGGTGGTCTGCTTCTGCCCCGACCGCGCCCGGCTGCACGCGCGCTGGGCGGTGCTGCACCCGCTCACCACGCCGGCCGGCGCGCTGTGGATCGCCTGGCCCAAGCGGGCCAGCGGACTGCCGACCGACCTGGACGAGAACGTGGTCCGGGAGTACGCGCTGGCGCACGGCCGGGTCGACGTCAAAGTCTGCGCCATCGACGAGACCTGGTCCGGCCTGAAGAACGTGATCAGGAAGGCCGACCGCTAGGCGGGTCCGGCGGGCCGGCGGCGATGCGCGTGCGCGCGTCCGCCACCCCGCCGCGCCACCAGCCGAGCGCCTCCACCCACCAGGTCAACCCCGCCGCCGCGTACGGCTCGATCACGCTGGCCGCGTCAGCCGCGGAGGTGGTGCCCTCCAGCGCGATGTCGAACCCGTCCAAGCCGCCGCGCTCCCGGCGCAGGAACTCCACCACATCAGCGAACTCCGCCACCGGGACGGGCACCGTCTTGGGGTGGGTGAAGGTGGGCATCGCGCCGTCCCAGCGCGCCGCCCGCCGGAACCCGGCCCGGGTCGGCCACCGGCCCGGGCACCAGATCGGGATACGGGGCCGCTGCACCGGGGTGGGCAGCATCTGGACATCCTCCGCGACGACATGCTCGCCGCGGCGGGTCACCCGCTCACCGCTCCACAACGCGGTCAAGGCATCCAGCGACTCGTCCAGCCGCGCCGCGCGCACCCGCAGGTCAGCCTCCTCACCGAAGGCCGCGTACTCGCTGTCCATCGAGCCCAGCCCGGCGCCGAAGACCAACCGGCCGCCGCTGAGCACGTCCAGGGAGGCGGTCTCCCGGGCCACCGTCTGCACGCGCCGCCGCGGCAGCGCGACCATCAGCACACCGAGCCTTATCCGGGTGGTACGCGCGGCGAGCGCCCCCATCACCACGGTCGGATTCGCGACCGGCCAGCCTGGGTGGTGATACAGCAGGTGGTCCCAGAGGTACACGCCGTCCCAGCCGTGCTCCTCGGCGGCCACGCCGAGCTCGACCAGGATCCGGGGGTCACCGAACTCGCCCACGTTGGGCAGCCCGATCGCGTACCGCACCACCACGACAGGGCAGGCTACATTGCCAGTCATGGTGGACGGGCAGATCGTGGTCGATCGGCTGACCAAGCAGTACGGCAAGGTGCGGGCGGTCGACGACCTCTCGTTCACCGTGCAGCCCGGCCGGGTCACCGGCTTCCTCGGGCCGAACGGGGCCGGCAAGACCACCACGCTCCGCATGATCCTCAGCCTGGTCACCCCGACCGCCGGCACCGCGACCATCGGCGGGCGCCGGTACGCCGACCTGGACCAGCCGCTGCGGCACGTGGGCGCGGTGCTGGAGGCGTCCGGCGCGCACAAGGGCCGTACCGGCCGCAACCACCTGCGGGTGATCTGCGCGTCCGCCGGCCTGCCGCTGCGCCGCGCCGACGAGGTGCTCGCGATGGTCGGGCTCACCTCGGCCGCGAAGCGCAAGTTCAAGGGGTACTCGCTGGGCATGCGCCAGCGGCTGGGCATCGCGGCGGCCATGCTGGGCGACCCGCGGGTGCTGGTGCTCGACGAGCCGGCCAACGGGCTGGACCCGGAGGGCATCCGATGGATGCGGGACCTGCTGAAGTTCCTCGCCGGCCAGGGGCGCACGGTGCTGGTCTCCAGCCACCTGCTCAGCGAGATGCAGCTGCTCGCCGACGACCTGGTGATCATCGCCAAGGGCCGGCTGGTCACGGTGGGGCCGGTTGAGCAGATCGTCGCCCGCGCCGGACAGGAGGGGCGAGTGCGGGTCCGGACACCGGAACCGGACAAGCTCGCCACCGAACTGGGCGGGCGCGCCTCGGTACGCCGGGCCGAGGACGGCGCGCTGCTGGTGACCGGCGTGGCGGCGCCGGCGGTCGGGGCGGCCGCGCTGCGTGCCGGCGTCGAACTGCACGAGCTGGTCACCGAGCGGCCAGATCTGGAACGGGTGTTCCTGGAGCTCACCTCGGGGCAGGCGGACATCCGATGATCAATCTCATCCGCGGCGAGCTCCTGAAGATCCGCACCACCAATGCCTGGTGGCTGTTCGGCCTCGGCGCGCTGGGCATGCTGGCCCTGGCGTTCCTTGCCAACGCGATCTACGTGCACATATTGCTGAGCGAGGGGGTGCCCGACGGCCTTTCCGCGCAGGAGGCGGCGGAGTTCGTGGCCCGCGCGGACGTGGTGAACCTCACCGCGCGGCTGGCCACCTCGGGCCAGTTCTTCGGCCTGCTCTTCGTGACACTGCTCGGCATCCTGGCGGTCACCGGCGAGTACCACCATCAGACCGCGACCGTCACGTTCCTCACCACACCGCGCCGGTCCCTGGTCATCCTCGCCAAGCTGGTCGTCGCGGCGCTCGTCGGCGCCGGCTGGTGGCTGGTCACCACGGTGATCAACATCCCGGCCGCGATGATCTTCCTGGGCACCCAGCACGTGCCCAACCACTTCGGTGACTGGCCGGTCACCCGGGCGATCCTGCTCAACCTGCTCGCGTACACCCTCTGGGGCATCCTCGGCGTCGGCTTCGGGGTCCTGATCCGCAGCCAGATCGCCGCGACCGTCACCGCGGCCGTGCTCTATCTGGTCGGCACGCAGGCGGCCGGCGTGCTCTTCGTGGCGGTCGCCGCCTGGCTGGACCAGGACTGGATCGAGAAGGCCCAGGTCATCGTCCCGTCCATCGCGTCCAGCTTGATGATCAGCGGCACCCAGCTGCCGGGTGACCCGCCTCAGTGGGTCGGCGCCGCCGTCCTGGTCGGGTACACGGTGGTCACCGCCACGATCGGCACCATGATCATTCGCCGCCGGGACGTCTCGTGAGGCCCCCCGCCGGCCCCCGCGACGACCTGCGGCGGCCTACGGCGAGTGATCTGTGTTACGGGTGGGACGCCCCACCGGCGGGCGTCGGAAAAGATCGATCCACGCCTACGGCGTAGTCTTGGTGTTGAACTGTGTCTTTCTGGTCGGGAGCGTGACGGGCTCCCAGGACGCGCGTGGAAGAGGCGATAGCGGCCGTGTCGACCCAGCAGACCTCGCACGACAACCCGCTGGCGGGCTTCGGACCGAACGAATGGATCGTCGAGGACATGTACCAGCGGTACCTCGCCGACCCGGCCAGCGTGGACTCCGCGTGGCACGACTTCTTCGCCGACTACCGCCCCAGCCCGGAGGCGACCCCGGTGGCCTCGCCCACCCGGGCCGCGGGGGCCGCCGGGGCGGGGGGCGCGGCCCGGGCCGGCACCGAGGCGCCGGGCGCCGGGCCGGCGGCCGAGCCGCGCGACGCCCGGCCGGCAAAGCAGCGCCAGCCGGCCGCCGCACCCACCCCGGCAGAGCCGGTGACGGCGACTCCGCCGACCGCGGCGACCACCAACGGCGCGGTCAAGACCACGACCACCGCGCCGGCCCCGGCCGACCAGCAGGCGCCGGCGAAGGCGGCACCCGCGAAGGCCGCGCCGACCGGGGCGCCCCCGGGCGCGCGGACCGTCCCGCTGCGCGGCGTGGCCGCCCGGATCGTCGACAACATGGACGCCTCGCTGGCCGTGCCGACCGCGACCAGCGTGCGGGCGGTGCCGGCCAAGCTGCTCGCGGACAACCGCATCGTGATCAACAACCACCTGGCCCGCGGCCGCGGCGGCAAGGTCAGCTTCACCCACCTGATCGGGTACGCGGTGATCAAGGCGCTCGCCACCCACCCGGAGATGAACAACTCCTTCGCGGTGGTCGACGGCAAGCCGGTGACCGTGATACCCGACCACGTCAACCTCGGCCTCGCCATCGACCTCGTCCGGCCGGACGGCTCGCGCACCCTGGTGGTGCCCTCCATCAAGGCCTGCGAGCAGATGGACTTCCGCCAGTTCTGGCAGGCGTACGAGGACGTGGTCCGGCGGGCCCGGCGCGGCGAGTTGACCATGGAGGACTACGCGGGCACCACCATCTCGCTGACCAACCCGGGCGGCATCGGCACGGTGCACTCGATCCCCCGGCTGATGCGCGGCCAGGGCGCGATCATCGGGGTGGGCGCCATGGAGTACCCGGCCCCGTTCGCCGGGATGAGCGAGGAGCAGCTCGCGGAGAACGCCATCTCCAAAATCATCAATCTGACCAGCACCTACGACCACCGGATCATCCAGGGCGCCCAGTCCGGCGAGTTCCTCAAGACGGTGCACGGGCTGCTGCTCGGCGAGGACGGCTTCTACGACCAGATCTTCACCTCGCTGCGCATCCCCTACGAGCCGGTGCGGTGGACCCGGGACGTGGCACGCACCTCCGAGGGGCAGATCGACAAGACCGCGCGGGTGATCGAGCTGATCCACGCGTACCGGGTGCGCGGCCACCTGATGGCCGACACCAACCCGCTGGAGTTCGAGATCCGCAAGCACCCGGACCTGGACATCCTCGAGCACGGCCTGAGCCTGTGGGACCTGGACCGCACGTTCCCGGTCGGCGGCTTCGCCGGCAAGCAGCGGATGAAGCTGCGCGACATCCTCGGCGTGCTGCGCGACTCGTACTGCCGGCGGGTCGGCGTGGAGTACATGCACATCCAGGATCCGGAGGAGCGGCGCTGGATCCAGCAGCGGGTGGAGCGCAAGTACGAGAAGCCGACCCCGGAGGAGCAGAAGCACATCCTCAACCGGCTCAACGCGGCCGAGGCGTTCGAGACCTTCCTGCAGACCAAGTACGTCGGCCAGCGGCGCTTCTCACTGGAAGGCGGCGAGTCACTGATCCCGCTGCTGGACGCGGTGCTGCAGGCCTCCGCCGAGGCGAGCCTGGACGAGGTGGTCATCGGCATGGCCCACCGCGGCCGGCTGAACGTGCTGGCCAACATCGTCGGCAAGCCGTACGAGAAGATCTTCTCGGAGTTCGAGGGTCATCTCGACCCGAAGTCCTCGCAGGGCTCCGGCGACGTCAAGTACCACCTCGGCATGACCGGCAAGTACACGACGCCGGACGGCTCGCACGCGATCACCGTCTCGGTGGTGGCGAACCCGTCCCACCTGGAGGCGGTCGACCCGGTGCTGGAGGGGATCGTGCGGGCCAAGCAGGACCGCATCGACCTCAAGCTGGAGGGGTACACGGTGCTGCCGCTGCTGGTGCACGGCGACGCGGCGTTCGCCGGCCAGGGCGTGGTGGCGGAGACACTGAACCTGTCCCAGCTGCGCGGCTACCGCACCGGCGGCACGGTGCACGTCGTGGTCAACAACCAGGTCGGCTTCACCACCGCGCCGGACTACGCCCGCTCCAGCCTCTACGCCACCGACGTGGCCCGGATGATCCAGGCGCCGATCTTCCACGTGAACGGCGACGACCCGGAGGCGGTGGTCCGGGTGGCCCGGCTCGCCTTCGCCTACCGGCAGGAGTTCAACAAGGACGTGGTGATCGACCTGGTCTGCTACCGGCGGCGCGGGCACAACGAGGGCGACGACCCGTCGATGACCAACCCGCTGATGTACCAGATCATCGATACCAAGCGGTCGGTGCGCAAGCTCTACACCGAGGAGCTGATCGGGCGGGGCGACATCTCGGTGGCCGACGCCGAGGAGCTGCTGCGCGACTACCAGCAGCAGCTGGAGAAGGTCTTCAAGGCGACAAGGAACACGGTGAGCAGCTCGATCCCGCGGGGCAGCCGCTCGCGGCAGCCCGAGCCCGAGCCGCCGGTGGACACCAGAGTGGACGCCTCGGTCATCAAGGCGATCGGCGACGCGCACGTGGCGCTGCCCGAGGGGTTCACCCCGCACAAGCGGATCCAGCAGGTGCTGGAACGACGGGCGAAGATGTCCACCGAGGGCAACATCGACTGGGGGTTCGGCGAGATCATCGCGTTCGGCTCGCTGCTCGCCCAGGGCATCACCGTCCGCCTCGCCGGGCAGGACTCCCGCCGCGGCACCTTCGTGTCCCGGCACGCCTCGGTGGTCGACGCCCGCACCGGCGCGGACTACATGCCGCTGTACGCGCTGCGCGCCGGCCGGGCGCGGCTGTTCGTGCACGACTCGCTGCTGTCGGAGTTCGCCGCGATGGGCTTCGAGTACGGCTACTCAGTGGAGAACCCGCAGGCGCTGGTGATGTGGGAAGCGCAGTTCGGCGACTTCGCCAACGGCGCGCAGGCGATCGTGGACGAGTTCGTCTCCTCCGGCGAGGCCAAGTGGGGCCAGCAGTCCTCGCTGGTGCTCCTGCTCCCGCACGGCCTGGAGGGCCAGGGGCCGGACCACTCCTCCGGCCGCCCCGAGCGCTACCTGCAGCTGTGCGCCGAGGACAACATGCGGGTGGCCATCCCCTCCACCCCGGCCAACTACTTCCACCTGCTGCGCCGGCAGGCCCTGTCCCCCAAGCGCAAGCCGCTGGTGGTCTTCACCCCCAAGTCGCTGCTGCGGCACAAGCTGGCCGTATCCCAGCTGGAGGAGTTCACCGGCGGCGCGTTCCAGCCGGTGATCCAGGACCCGACGGCCGACCCGGCCAGCGTCCGGCGGGTGCTGCTCTGCTCCGGGAAGGTCTACTACGACCTGGTGCAGGCGCGCACGGAGCGGAACATCACCGACACCGCGATCGTCCGGATGGAGCAGCTCTACCCGCTTCCGGTGGACGAGGTGAAGGCGGCCCTGTCCGCGTACCCGAACGCGGTCGACTTCGCCTGGGTGCAGGAGGAGCCGGCCAACCAGGGCGCGTGGAGCTTCGTCGCGCTGAACCTGCTGGAACACCTGGAAGGCGTACGGCTGCGGCGGATCTCCCGCCCGGCGGCGGCCGCACCCGCGGTCGGGTCAGCGAAGCTGCACGAGGCCGAGCAGGCCGCGCTCATCGAGGCGGCCCTCCCCCGCCACTGAGGTAGCGCATGTACTTCACCGACCGCGGCATCGAGGAACTGGCCGAGCGGCGCGGCGACGAGACGGTCTCGCTGGAGTGGCTCGCCGAGCGGCTGCGCGACTTCGTGGACCTCAACCCGGAGTTCGAGACGCCGGTCGAGCGGCTCGCCACCTGGCTGGCCCGCCTCGACGACGAGCCCGAGGAGTGACGGCCGGCCCGAGGAGTGA
>JADGHA010000516.1 GCA_019689695.1 Micromonosporaceae bacterium
TCGGTGCGGTCGGGGTGTCCGTGGCCTGTCCCTGTATGACCTCGACCGTGGCGACGGTCTGTCCGGAGTCGTCGAACAGGCCGTCGTATACGCGCAAGATCACGCTGTCGACGCGGGTGAACTGCGCGTCGCCGTCGGCGAACGTCACGGTCTCGGGGGCGTCGACGGCGATCGGGTAGGCGCCCTGCGCGTCGGTGCCCTGCACGATCGCGCGGCCCACGCCGATCTGAAGGGACATGGCGCCCGCGCCCGTGGCGGCGAACGGGGCGCCGCCAGGGATCACGCCGCCCCGGGTACGTACCTCCGTCTCGGGGGCGTAGGTGCCGACAGGGGATAGACGGGTGTCCTCGCGGGTCTGCCCGGGCTGGTCGCCGCCGAGCAGCAGCCATGCAGAACGCACGGTCATGCGGTGGTCTCCTTACCAGTAGGCCGAGCGGTAGCGCACGACAACGGATGCGGACGGGTCCGACGACGGGTCGGCGCGGAAGATCAGGTTCACGCTGCCGGGCGGCAGCGTGAACGTCTGCTCCGGCACGCTACGGGCGGTTGCGGTGTAGAGCCGCGAGGCGGTGCCGTTCAGGGTGACCGTGCCGGCGCGGGTGTTCACCTCGAGCACGTCACCCGCGGCGAGCGGCATGTCGTACTCGAGCACGTCGCCCGTGGACACGTTCGTGAGCGACGGCCGGACCACCGGGCCGCGGAACTCGATGATCGGGTGTGTCTCGGCGGCGCCCTGGTTCGTGACGGACAGGGCGCCGGTCGAGCCGACCGCGCCGAACTCGAGCGGCCACGCGAGGCCGCCCTCGACGCCCTCGCCGTCGAGGTGCCAGTCGAGGCCCGGCTCGGGCGAGGGCAGGGTCGCCGACGCGGTGCGCTCGGTGAGCTCGTACCGGCGCGGGTCGGTCGCCTCGAACTCGAGCGCGCCCCCCGTGATGGTGCCGACGGTGTACCCCTTGTCGACGGGCAGGGCGCGGCGCGTGATGCGCGCGTAGGCGAGCAGGGGGCCGCGCTCGTCGAGCCACGCGACGAACGGCAGTTCGTCGACGACGGGGCCCGTGGCGTCCTCGAGGGCGGCGACGACCGCGCCGACCTGTGCGCGCGGTGCCCGCACGATCAGCCCGTCGAGGCCGATCACGCGGGACTGTGCGAGCAGCTGCCCGGGAAACGCGCCGTGCGCGTCGGCCCGGGCAATCGTGCCGGAGTCGAGGGCGGGCAGGTCGCCCCAACCGGTGATCCGGCGCCACCGGTACGGGGTGCCCGGGCCGAGCAGCAGGTCGCCGTACTGCACGTGGCCGGGCATGCTCACCCGGTCGCCGACTGCCACGCGGTCACCCCCTTGCCTTGGCGAGCCATTCGAGGGCCCGCGCGTTGTCATCCGGCGATCCGTTCTCCGCGGCGTGCCAGTGCTCGACGTGCACCAGCGCGCCGGACCGGCCGGCCGCGGCGGCGAACGGCGAGTAGTAGGCGCCCGGGCCCGCGTACGCGGGCGCGAGCGCGGGCAGGGCGGGCGTGCGCACGAGAGTGGCCATGGCGCGGGCGACCGCGCCCTCGCCGCCCTCGATGCCCTTGACGACGCCCGCGGGAATCCACCGGCCCACGTCGCGCGCCATCACCTTGGACGGCGACGCGATGCCGAGCGCTTTCGCAATCGGCCCCGGGATCAGGTTCTTTGCCCAGCTGGTCAGCGTGGAGCGCAGCCAACTGCCCATGGCCTTGATGCCGTTCCACAGGCCGCGCACCACGTCCTGCCCTGCGCCGTACAGCAGGGAGCCGAGCGAGCCGATCGCCGACTTGATGCGCCCGGGCAGGCCGCGCACCCACGCGATCGCGTCGTTCGCCTTGCTGACGATCGCCGACTTGAAGCGGGAGAACGCGGACGACGCCGAGTCCCACAGGCGGCCGGCGAGCGGAGCGAGCGCCGATATGGCGCGGCCGGGCAGTCCCTTGATCCAGCTGACCGCGGTGTCGATGCCCTTGCCGACCCACTCGCCGACCTTGGTCGCTACCTCGCCGATCAGCTTGCCCGCGTTCGACACGGCCTGTTTGGCGAGCTGCCACGCCTTGCCGAAGTCGCCCTTGAGCAGCGCAACGATCGCGTTGATGATCGGGATGACCACCTGTTGCACGACCGCGGCGAGCCCGTCGGCGAAGATCGCCGCGAGCTGCGCGACCAGCCCGATAAGCGGCTGAATGATCGGCATGAGCGCGTGCAGCGCGCCGATCAGCAACTCGCCCACGGCGGTGATCAGCGGGCCGAGCGCGACCAGCAGCTCAGCGAACGTCTGCCCGAGCTGCGCGATCGACGGGGCGAGCGCGACGACCAGATCGGACAGGATCGGGAACAGCTCGACCGCAAGGCGGGCGAGCACGTCGGCGAGCGGCTGCACCACCCCGGGCAGGACGGCGAGCACAGGCTCGAGGCCGTCGGCGAGCGCGCCGACCAGCTGCGCGACGACCGGCGCCGCGGCCTGAATGATCGTCTTGAGCGCGTCGAACAGCGGAGTAAGCGGCGGCAGCAGCTGCGACGCGAGCCGACCGATCATGGGCAGGATCGGCGACACGCCGTCGATCAGCGCGCCGAACGCGCCCGCCGCGGAGCCGAGCACGGGCCCGAGCTCGTCGATGATCGGCAACAGGGCGTCGCCGAGCGAGGTCGCCAACCGGGCAAGCGGCGGGCCCAACTTCGCGAGCGCGGGCCCGAGCGCGCCCGCGAGACTCTTCACCACGGGGGCGATCGCGGACGCGAGGGCGGCGAGCACGGGCCCGCCGGCCTGCGCGAGCGCGCCGATCAGCTCGCCGAGCGCGGGCAGGATCTCACCGACCGCGCCGAGCAGGCCGCCGAGTCCCTGCGCGGCGCCACCGG
>JADGHA010000517.1 GCA_019689695.1 Micromonosporaceae bacterium
CCGCTGGCTGCAGCGCCAGCGTGCCCGCGCCCTCGCCGCCGCCGGCCTGACCACCGCCACCGCCCGCCGGACCGGACTGCGCCGCCACCTCCCCCCGCTGCTGTTCCTGGCCGCGATCACCCTGCTGCTGCTCGCCGTCGCCCGTCCACAGGCGACACTGCCGGTGCCCCGGGCCGCGGGGACGGTGATCCTCGCGTTCGACGTGTCCAACAGCATGGCGGCCCAGGACGTGGCGCCCAGCCGGTTGGCCGCGGCCAAGTCCGCCGCGGCCGATTTCGTGACGGCTCAACCGAGCACAGTGGACATCGGTGTGGTCGCCTTCGACCAGGGGGCGCTCACCACCCAACTGCCCAGCGACGACCGCGAGGCCACCCTCGCCGCGATCAACCGGCTGACCGTGGCCGGTGGCACGTCGCTGGGCCAGGCCATCCTCGCCTCGCTGACCCTCATCGTCGGGCGCACGGTCAGCCTGCCCGACCCTGGGAGCAACGCACCCCCGCCGGACCTCGGCTACTGGCGCTCCGCCACGATCGTGCTGCTCTCCGACGGCGAGGACACCGGTGGGCCGGACGCCGTCGCCGCCGCCGAGCTGGCCGCCACCGCCGGGGTGCACATCCAGACCATCGGCATCGGCACGGTCGAGGGCACCACGGTGGAGGTCGACGGGTACCAGGTGGCCACCGCGCTGAACGAGGACCTGCTGACCCAGGTGGCCGAGGCGACGACCGGCAGCTACCACCGGGCGGCGGACGCGCAGCGGCTGCGCGACATCGCCAAGTCGCTGGACTTACGGATCACCACCAAGGACGAGCTGGTCGAGCTCACCGCAGTGGTGGCCGGCATCGCACTGCTCCTGCTCACCATCGGCGGAGTACTCATGACCACCTGGTTCGGACGGATCGTCTGATGTCGCTGACCTGGCCGTGGGCCCTGAGCACGCTCCTGGCGCTGCCTGTGCTGCTCGCGGTGCGGTGGTGGATGCGCCGGCGGCGGCGCCGCGAGGCGGTGCGCCTGTCCAGCGTCGCGCTGGTCCGCGCGGCGCTGCCCGGCCGGTCGCTGTGGCGTCGCCGGATCCCCGCCTGGCTGTTCGTGGCCGGCCTGGTCGTCCTCTCCACCGGCGCCGCCCGCCCGCAGGCGTCAGTGCTCGTCCCGTCCAACAAGGCGACCATCCTGCTGGCGATCGACGTATCCGCCTCGATGTGCTCGACCGACGTGCGGCCCAACCGGCTGGTCGCGGCGCAGCGGGCCGCCCGCGAGTTCATCGAGGCGCAGAAGGACGGCTCCCGCATCGGCCTGGTCACCTTCTCCGGCATCGCCGGCGTGCTGGTCGCGCCCACCGCCGACAAGAAGGCCCTGCTCAAGGCGATCGACACGCTGCGGACCGGGCGCGGCACGGCGGTCGGCCTGGCCATTCTCACCGCCATCGACGCCATCGCCGAGATCAACCCCGACGTGCCGCCGACCGGCGTCGAGGTGCCGGGGGGTGGGGCGGCCAGCGGCGACTATGCGCCGGACACCATCGTCGTGCTCACCGACGGGCGCAACACTCACGGCGTGGATCCCGTCACCGCCGCCGGCGAAGCCGCGGCGCGCCGGCTGCGTATCTACACCATCGGGTTCGGCACCACCGAGCCGGTACCGATGGTCTGCAGCCCCGACCAGATCAGCGGCGACCGCACTTTCCGCGGCGACCCGATCGGACCGGCCGGCTACCCGCGCGGCTTCGGTGGCGGCGGGTACCAGCAGATCGACGAGGAGACCCTGACCCAAATCGCCGAGACCACCGGCGGCGAGTACTTCAAGGCGGAGAACGCCAAGGCACTCAGCGACGTGCTGCTGGACCTGCCGAGCTCGATCTCGCTGCAGCGCGAGGAAACCGAGATCACGGTGTGGTTCGCGCTCGCCGGTGCGCTGCTGGTCCTCGCCGCGGTCGCGCTGTCGCAGTGGTGGAACCGGTCAGTTCCGGTCGTTCGCCGTGGCGAGTGAGCGCGAGCCGCTGGAGAGCACGGTCGCGATGAGCGCCTGCACCGCGGGTCGGTGTTCGGTGCGCGGGTTGGTGAGCAGGACGAGGTCGATGCTGCCCAGCTCCGGCAGCCGGTGCGCCGGCCCGAGCGGCGTCAGCTGCGGTGGGACGAGGCTGGTGGCCAGCGCCGAGATGCCGACGCCGGCGGCCACCGCGGCGATCAGGCCGTTGACGCCGCGGCAGACGCAGGCGCTGCGGTACGGCAGCCGCGCGCGGTTGAGTGCCCGGTGCATCTCGGTGCGGGTGAGGCTGGGCGCCGGGTAGACGACCAGGGGTATCGGCTTGCCGAGGTCCAGCTTGGTGGCCGGCGTGCCGACCCAGACCAGCCGTTCCCGTTTGACCAGCCGGCCGCGCTCCTCGCCGCGCGGCCGCCGGCCGACGAAGACGTCCAGCTTGTCGTCCTCCAGCCGCTGGTGCAACAGGCCGCTCTGGTCGACGGTGAGGTCGAAGTCGACCAGCGGGTACTCGTGCCGGAAGTCGCGCAGGATCTGCGGCAGCCTGGTCAGCGCGAGGTCGTCGGACATGCCGATGCGCAGCCGCCCGCGCGGGCGCGAGCCGGTGAAGTAGGCGGCGGCCTGCTCGTGCGCGGCGAGGATGGTGCGCGCGAACCCGATCATCGCCTCGCCGTCCGCGGTCAGCGACACCGAGTGCGTGTCCCGCAGGATCAGCGTGCGGCCGACCTGCTGTTCCAGGCGGCGGATGTGCTGGCTGACCGTCGGCTGGCGTACCCCCAGCCGGGCGGCGGCCTGGGTGAAGCTGCCGGTCTGTTCGACCGCCAGCAGGGTGACCAGCAGCTGCGGGTCGTACAGCGGGCGGGAGGCGGAGG
>JADGHA010000031.1 GCA_019689695.1 Micromonosporaceae bacterium
CCCTCCTCGTCCTCCGCGCCCTCGGGGCCCCGGGGGGGGGGCCCCCCCCCCCCGCCGCCGTACCGCGGATCGATGAAGGTACCCAGGCCCACGGCGGAGATCGCGCCCGGCCGGCCGGCCGCGATGTCCCGCAGCAGATGCGACAGCGTGCCTTGGGGCAGGCAGTACGCCTCGATCGCGTTGGCGAGTGCCAACTCCTGCATGCGCGGCGTCCAGCCCCAGTGCCCACCGATCACCCGCCGGACCATGCCACGGTGGGCGAAGCGGTCGATGCCACCACCGTGGCCGTCGCCCATCCCGGACACGTGCAGCAGCGTCAGGTCGCGCGGATGGGCCTCGGCCAGGAACCGCGCCTCCAAGCCGGCCAGCACCGCGGCCGGCTCGTTCACGCCGCCGCCGGAGCCGTCCACGAGGACGGTGGCGCCGTCGGGCACCAGCGCCGCCGCCTGCGCCGCGTCCATGACCTTCATAGCGTCTCACCGCCGAACGGGAAGCTGCCGGACCGCTTGCCGGTACGGATGCTCACCGACTTCAGCTCGGTGAACTCCTCGAAGCCCGCCTGCCCCATCTCGCGTCCGACGCCGCTGCTCTTGTAGCCGCCGAACGGCATGGTGGGCGGCGCATCGATGGTAGTGTTCACGTAGACGGTGCCGCTGCGCAACTGTTTCGAGACGGTCAGCGCGGTGTCGACGTTCTTCGACCAGACGCTGTTCGCCAGCCCGTACTCGACGTCGTTCGCGAGCTCGACGGCCTCATCCGCGTCACGGAAGCGGGACACGGTCAACACCGGACCGAAGATCTCCTCACGGAACACGTCCATCCGCGGCGTGACACTGTCCAGGATCGTCGGCTGGACGAACCAGCCGCCGTCCAGGTCGCCACCGGTGCCTCGGGCGCCGCCGACGGCCACCCTTGCGCCTTGGGCACGGCCGCGCGCCACATGGTCCAGCACGGTCGCCAAATGTCTACTGTGGATCATAGGACCAACGTCGGTCGTCGGGTGCAGCGGCTGGCCGACGCGCAGGCGCGCGGCCCGTGCGGTGAGCACGGCCAGAAACTCGTCGGCGATACTCTCCTCCACCAGCAGCCGGGCCTGTGAGACACAGCATTCACCGTTGTTGAAGTAGGCCCCGAATATGACACCCTCGGCCGCGTCGTCAAGGTCGGCGTCTGCGAACACGATGTTCGCCGCCTTCCCGCCCAGCTCAAGTGACAGCCGCTTCAGGTTGCCCTTGGCCGCGTCGATGACCTTTCGCCCGGTAGCCGTCGATCCCGTGAACGACAGCACATCCACCCCATGATGCGCCGCGAGCGCCGCGCCGGCCCGGCCGTCGCCGGTGACCACGTTGAGCACGCCGGCGGGCAGGCCCGCCTCGGCGTACAGGCCGGCGATCCGTAACGTGCTGCCGCTGGTCAGCTCGGACGGCTTCACCACCACGGTGCAGCCGGCAGCGAGCGCGAACGGCAGCTTCTGGCAGAGGATCAGCGCCGGGAAGTTCCACGGCGTGATGAGGCCCGCGACGCCGGCAGGCTCCCGCAGCACCAGGCCGGTGAAGTCCGGCCCGTTGTTGGTGTACGTCAAGCCGTGCATCTGCGCGGCCAGGCCAGCCGCGTACCGGGTCAACGTGGCCGCCGTGGCGATGTCGCCCTGTGCCAGGCGGATCGGCTTGCCGCCCTCCTCCGCGTCGAGTCGGGCCAGATCGCCAGCGTGCGCGTCGATAAGCCCAGCGACCCGATTGAGCACCGCAGCGCGTTCGAAGCCGGTCGCCCGGGGCCAGGGGCCCCGGTCGAACTCCCGCCGGGCCGCGCGCACCGCGTCATCGACCTCAGCGCCGGTACCGGCACCGACCAGGGCGACCAGCTCGCCGGTGCCTGGTGCGTGCCGCTCGATGACCTGATGGGGCTCGCGCCACTGGCCATCGATGAAGTGTCCGTACTCTCGCTTGGTCATGCCGCCCCCGGTCACGCCCTGCCGTGCGCCGCCCGCGACCGGCGGGACAGCGAGTCGACAATCACCGCCACCATCAACACCCCACCCGTGATCATGAAACGGGTGGAGGACGCCAGGTTGAGCAGCGTCAGCCCGCTCGAGATCGACTGGATGACGACGATGCCGAGCAGGGCGGAGTAGGCGCCCCCTCGGCCACCGAACAGGCTGGTGCCGCCGATCACCGCGGCCGCGATCGCGTTGAGGTTGGTGTCGCCCACGCCGCTGCTGATGCTGGCGGTCGCCAGGCGTCCCGCGGACAGCAGCCCGCCGAGTGCGGCGAGGAGTCCACACAGCAGGAACACAGACAGGTAGACCCGGTCGACCCTGATACCGGCGCGGCGGGCAGCTTCCACGGACCCGCCCACGGCGTACACCGACCGGCCCCAGCGGGTCCGCGTCAGCGCGATGTGCAAGGCGACCACCAGCCCGACGAGTAGCACGAACGGCGCGCTGACCCCGCGGTCCTGGTTCAGATACCAGCAACCGGCCTGCAGCGCGACCAGCAAGGCACCGGCCTTTGCGACGGGTACCAGCGGCGAGCCGGTGGACAACCCGTGTGTACGTCGCCGCCGGATCCGCGCTAGTTGCGCCACTAGGTAGGCGCCGGCGACCACGGCCATCAACACGTACGACAGCGGCCGGACCACGAAGGACTGCTGCGTGAAGCGCACGATCCCGGACGAGAACGGGATGTTGATCGACCCGTTTGCGCCGAGCAACTGCAACTGCATCCCGAGCAGGGCGAGTAGCCCTGCCAACGTGATCACGAAGCTCGGCACGCCGAACCTGACGAAGATCGCGCCGTACACCACGCCGACCACCGCGCCGGCGGCGAGCGCGACGAGCAGCGTGACCGGCAGCGGCCAGCCGTACCGGGTCAGACCGACGCCGAGAATCGCGGAGGCGAGACCGCTCATCGATCCGACCGACAGGTCGATCTCCCCCACCAGCAGGACCAGGACGATGCCCAGCGAGATGATTCCGACCGCGGCGCACTCGGTGGCCAGGTTCACCAGGTTGGCGCTGGAGAGGAAGGAGCCATTGAGCGACTGGAAGATCACGCAGATGATCAGCAGGCCGGCGACCACCGGAAGCTGGCCGGTGTCACCGCCGCGCAGCCGGGCCAACAGGCCCCGCACCAGCCGCTCGTCGCGCAGGTCGATCGGTGCTGTCGCGGCATCCTGAATCATGATCATTCCTCCGTGGCCGTGGCGCGCGGCGCGGTGGCTGTGCGCACAGTGGCCGGTTCGGTCGTCGCGCCGGTGATGGCCGCGACGATCTGCTCGTGCGTGGTCCGCGCCACATCGAAGACGCCGTTGTTGCGGCCCAGGCGCAGGACGACGGCCCGGTCCGCGACCTGCTGCATGTCGCTCATGTTGTGGGTGATGAGCAGGACCCCGTGGCCGCGGTCGCGCAGCCGTCTGATGAGGCCCAGCACCTCGGCGGTCTGAGCCACGCCGAGCGCCGCGGTCGGCTCGTCCAAGATCACGACGGCCGGCTCGCCCACCAGTGACCGTGCTATGGCGACCGTCTGCCGCTGTCCCCCGGACAGGCTGGCGACCGGGATCCGCACTGAGGGGATCTTGGCGGAAAGCTGGCGCAGCAGCGTCCAGGCCTGCCGCTCCATGGCCTCCTCGCTCAGCAGGACGCGAGCCTGCTCGCGGCCCAGAAACAAGTTGGCGACGACATCGAGGTTGTCGCACAGCGCCAGGTCCTGGTACACGGTCGCGATGCCCAGGGCACGCGCGGCCGCCGGGCTGGCGATGGTGACCGGCACGTTCCGGAACATGATCGAGCCGGCGTCCGGAGCGTGCACTCCGGCGAGGATCTTCACCAGGGTCGACTTGCCGGCACCGTTGTCACCCAGCAGAGCCAGAACCTCTCCGGCGTTGAGGTCCAGGCTCACGTTGTCCAAGGCGCGAACGGGGCCGAAGGTCTTGCTCACACCGCGCAGGCGAAGCAAATTCTCTGCCATCGTGGGGCTTGCCTACCTTCGCTTGCGGAGGGTGCGGGCACCGACGATCGGCAACCCGCACCCCTGGTGGCTACTGGATGCCGAGGCTCGTGCAGGCCTGTTGGTAGGGGGCGGTGCACAGTTCGGCAGCGGTGAAGAAGCCGTCCGCGATCACCGTGCTCTTGATGGTGTCGCGCGTGACCGCGACCGGCGGGTTCAGTGCGGCCGGAATGCCTTCGACAGTGGCCTCAGCGGTGGGTGTCTTGCCCTGCGCCAGCTCGTAGGCCACGGTGGCGGCCGTCTCCGCCTCCTTCTTGAAGGCGTTGTAGACGGTCATGTACTGGTCGCCGGCGAGTATGGCCTGGAGCCCGGCGAGGGAGGCGTCGAGCCCGGTAATCGGTGGGATCGGCGTGATGCCGGCCGCCTTGAACGCGGCGATCGCACCGCCGGCGTTGCCGTCGTTGGCCGAGTACACTCCGACGATCTTCTTGCCGAACCGGGTGATCTGCCCCGACATCCACGACTGCGCCGCGGCGGGATCCCAGGTGTCGATGCTGGCCAGCACCTGGTAGCCGCTGGCCTTGATGATCTTCTCCGCGCCCTTCTTGATGTTTCCGGCGTTGTGGTCCGTGGTCGCGCCGTTCATCATGAGGATGCCGCCCGCGCTCACCGGCACGTTGTCCGCCTTGAGCTTGTCCACCAACGCCTGGGCTTGGAGTTCGCCGACCTTCTCGTAGTCGTTGGAGATCACGTAGGCCAGGTCCTGGCTTCTGATCAACCGGTCGTACGCCACCACGGGGACGTTCTTCGCCTTGGCTGCGCTGACGATGCTGGCCGCGGCCACACCGTCCAGGGGATCGACCACCAGCACGTGTACGCCCTGCGTGAGCATGGACTGGGCCTGCTGCTGCTGGGTGGCGGCGTTGGAGTTGGCGTTCGCGTAGAGCAACTCACATGACGGGCAGAGTTGCTTGAGCTTCGCCTCGAAGTACGGCTTGTCCTTGCCCTCGTACCGGGCCACCGCCGTCTCGGGCAGCAGGAAACCGATCTTGTACGCGCCGCTGCTGCCGTCGTTCCCGGAGCTCGATTCGGACGGCTCGTTCGCACTGCATGCGCCGAGCGCGAGAACGCCGGCGAGGCCGGCCCAGAACAGTCGTCGTATGCCTCTGCGCATTTGCTCTCGTACCTCCTGGACCACCGACCCCCGTGCTTGATCAGGCAGGTTAGGCAGAGCGTTTCCGACAGGTTAACGACGTTTGGCAATGGCAAACACGATGCCGTAGAGTGCGTCTGACCGGACGGGGTTGGGTCCAGCAAGGAGCGGTATGCCGGCATCGACGCGAGGATCCAGACGGATACAGGCGGTCGAGCATGCGATCGACGTGCTCGACGCGATCGCGCGCGCCGGGCGCCCCATGGGCGTCAGCGATATCGCCCGCCAGACTGGCCTCAGCAAGGCGACCGCACACCACCTGCTCACCACACTGGAATCCCGGCGCCTGGTCATGCGCGATCCTGCGTCCACGCGCTACCGCCTGGGCTGGGCGCTGTACGAGTTCGGCACCAGCGTCGTGCGGGACGTCGACCTGTCCCGGATCGCCCGGCCGTACCTGGACAAGCTCGCCGCACAGACCAGCGAGTCCGTGCTACTGGGCATCCTCAACGAGGACTCGGTGCTCTACCTGGATCGCGGTGAAGCCCCCAGCGGCCTGCGCATGGTGGCCAACGCGGGCCGCCGCGGCCCGCTGCACGCGACCGCATCCGGCAAGATCCTGCTGGCATTCGCCGCTGACCCGCAGCTATTTGACCGGATCATCGCCAAGCCGCTGCCCCGGTACACCCCGACGACGATCACCAATCCGACCACGCTCCGGCACGAGCTGGCCCAGGTCCGCCAGCAAGGATTCGCTACCTGCTGGCAGGAACGCGAGGTTGGCCTCTGTTCCTTGGCGGTCGCGATCCGCGACTACACCGGCGCCGCCGTCGCCTCGCTGACCGTCGCCGGCCCGGCGACCCGGCTCACCACCCGCACCCTGCAGGCCCACCTCTTACCGTTGCAGGCAACGGGGCACCAGATCGAAACCCACCTCGGCGGCAGCAGGCCGAAGATCGAAGGGTGACGGACGAACAATTTCGGAAGTGCGCACCGCGTGGAAAGGTCGGTGGCCGTCCTGGACAGACGGCAAAACTGATCGATGCCAACGCCGCGCGGAAGTCGCCACCGAACACTTGCTGTTTCGGCGCAACCTCGCTCCGAGATCGCCGTGTACCACGCCGATGGATGAGCCGCGCGTGACGGCCACGGGCGGGTGGATGCCAGAGCGCACGTGCCCTGGACGGCGGGCTGGTTCCGTAGCCGCTGGTGAACCGACCCCCGAGTGTCCCCTCGCCGGCTAGCGCGAACGGGCGCGGACGTACTCCCGCCGGGTCGGATGGTAGGTGCCGGGAAGCCCGGTGGCGGTGTCGACGGCGATCTCGATCGCGCGGGCGGCGAGTGGGGAGCGCGTGCGCCCGGCCGGCCAGTACAGCGATATCTCCCGGGTGGGTGAGGGTCGTAGTTGGTGGATGCTGAGCCGGTCGTCGAAGCGGGCATCGGACGCGTGGAGGGCCAGCCAGGGCAGCACCGCGGAGCCTATGCCGGCTCGCACCATGGACAGGATGGTTTCGTGGCCGGCCGCCCGAAACACGATCCGCGGCTGCGCGCCAGCACGGGCCAGTTCCCGCTCCAACCACTTCTGGTGATAGGTAGGGGGCCAGGCGACCATCGGAGCGCCGTCGAGCAGCTTCACCCGTACCGGACCCTCGGGGAACGTGCCGGCGCCAGCGACGAGCAGGTAATGCTCGTCAAGCAGTGTGACGTGCTCGACGTCGCCGTCGATCCGGCCGTCGAAGAACGCCAGGTCGAGGTCCCCGATCTGCGGGTCCTCCGGGTCCACTTCAGACAGGCGGATGTCGCAGCCAGGGTGCTCGTCGAGCAGCCGGCGCACCACCGCAGGCAGGATCAGGGTGGACACACTGGGGAAGGTGCCGATGTCGATCCGTCCGGCACCGGCCCGGAAGCGGTCGACGGCGTCGGCCAGCGCCTGCGCTTTCGTCAGCAGCTCACGGCCGTGGGCCAGGACCACCTCGCCGAGCGGGGTGATCCGTACCGGCTTGGGCCCGCCGGGTCGGTCGAACACGGCGCCGCCGACGGCCTTCTCCAACGCGGCGACCTGCTGGCTCACCGTGGATTGGGTGTAGCCGAGTCGGGCGGCGGCCCGCCCGAAGGTGCCTTCCTCGGCGATGGCGGCCATTGTCGCCAAATGCCGCAACTCGATGTCGGCCATGCCGCAGATCATAGCGGATACCGATCAACTCAATTATAGACTATCGCTTTTCCTTTACGACCATCCGACCTAGGGTGACCGACATGAAGGGCCGGCGTCGAGCGCGTTCGGGATCGCCACGACCCACGTCCGTGCCGACATGAGCCAAGCGTCGGCCGTCGTCGCTCACCCGCCAGCGGGCGCTGGCGTTGCACGACAGCAGCGGTGGCGTTTGCATGACGACATAGAAGGAGAAGCCACATGACCGCCGCGCACCGCCATGGCGAGCAAATCCTCGACATCAACGGCGTCGAGTTGTGCGTCGAGACCTTCGGGGACCGGAAGGACCCGCCCATCCTGCTCATCGCCGGGGCGGCTGCCTCGATGCTGTGGTGGCCGACGGAGCTTTGCAAACAGATCGCAGCTGGTAAACGGTTCGTCATCCGCTACGACCAACGCGACACCGGCCGATCCACCAGCTACCCACCGGGAGAGCCGGCGTACACGTTCCACGATCTCACCTGGGACGTGCTGGGCATCCTGGACGCCTTCGGCATCGACCGCGCCCACCTCGTGTGCCAGTCGATGCTCGGCGGGCTTGGCCTGATCGCCGGCGTGGAGCACCCCGACCGCGTCGCTTCATTGACGTTCGTGTCCAGCTCCACCGGTGAGACGGGCCTGCCGCCGCCGTCACCGGCGCTCGGTATGCGGCCTCGCCCGGAGCCGGACCTGGCCGACCCGGCGGCAGTCGTCGACTACGTGCTCGCCGGCGTGAGGTCGTACGCCGGCGACTCGCCGTACTTCGATGAAGCGGGCATGCGGGCATTGGTTGAACGCGACGTGGCCCGCGCCAGGAGCTATGCGTCCACACTGGTCAACCACTACGCAATCGAGTTCGACCGGCCGAAAGGCGGTTACCGCGACATTGCCGCGCCGACCCTCGTGATCCATGGTGACCGTGACCCAGTCCTCCCGCTCCCCCACGGCGAGGCACTCCAGAACGCAATCCCCGCCGCGCGGCTGGTGGTCCTGCACGGCGCCGGGCACGATATCCCTCGGCCCCTATGGGGCGCCTTTGTCTCCGCCCTGGTTTGCCACACGGCCCGGGCCGGGGCCGCTGCGTACCGGCCGGGAGGAAGCGGCGTCCGCCACGCAGATGACCCCGTACGGAGGTGGTGATTCGATGCGCTCAGGCATCTTCCTGCCGCTGTTCGACCCGGTCGCCGACCCCGCGGTCGTCGCTCGTCTCGCGGCCGAGGCCGAAGAGGCCGGCTGGGACGGCTTCTTCGTGTGGGACCACATTCGGTGGCGCGAGCCCGTCGCGGCGGTAGGAGACGCCCAGATCACGCTGGCGGCGGTCGCCGCCGCAACCGACCGGATCCGGCTGGGACCGATGGTGACACCGCTCGCCCGGCGCCGGCCGGTCAAGGTGGCGCGGGAGACGGCTGCACTCGACCTGCTCAGCGGTGGCCGGTTGACGTTCGGCGTCGGCCTCGGCTCCGACGAGTTCGGCCGCGAGTACTCGATGACCGGCGAGGAGCTCGACGACCGCCGCCGTGCCCGGATGCTCGACGAGGCGCTGGAGATCCTCACCGCCGCCTGGTCCGGCGAACCGGTGCACCACCACGGCGAGCACTACACCGTCGACGGCATCCGCTTCCTGCCCCGACCGGTGCAACGCCCGCGCGTGCCGGTATGGGTGGCAGGCCTGCCCGGCAGGCTGCGGCCGATGCAGCGCGCCGTGCGCTACGACGGCTTCGTCCTGGTCAACCTCCAGAGCGCGGACCAGCTCGCGGGGATCGTCGATCGCCTGGGCGAGCTGCGCCGGCAGGCCGGCCACGACGGCACAGCGCAGTACGACGTGGTCGCCGCGCTCGAGCTCGGCGTCGACCCCGCCCCCTACCTCGAGGCCGGGGCCACCTGGTGGCTGCTGGAGTTCGGATGGAAGGAGATGTCCCTGGATCTGGTGAGGGGCGTGATTCGGGACGGCCCAGCCATCCGGGCCGCGGATGAGACGAGATGAGGTGATACGCCGCGCCGCGCCGCCGGATGGCGGCCACGAAGGACGGGGGCGCTAGGTCCGGACCGGCGGTTGGCTCTGGCGGCCGGCGTAGGAGGCCCGCGCCCGGGCGACCTCGCCGGCCGACGCCTCCAGCAGGTCCGCGAGCCCGCGCAGCCGCTCGGCGACCTGCGCGCCCAGCGGCGTCAGCGCGTACTCCACCCGGGGCGGGATCGCCGTGACCACGTCGCGGGTGAGCATGCCGTCGCGCTCGAGGGCCTGGAGGGTCTGCGACAGCATCTTCTCGCTCACCCCCTCGACCCGACGGCGCAGGGCGTTGAACCGGTAGTTCCCCTCCCGCAGGGCGAGCAGCGCGAGCGAGGCCCACTTCGCGGTCACGTCCTCGAACGCCGCCCGCGACGGGCAGTCGCGGGCGAAGACGTCGCTGACGAGCTCCCGGGAGGGGCCGACCTCAGTCTCTTCGGAAGGCACGGGCCCAGCCTATCCCGCCACTGTGGAAAGGCAGGTACTTTAGATCGGATAGTGCTTCCCAGTAGAAAGTGCGAGGTGCTCATGCCTACGTATGGGGTCACCGGAGCCAGCGGCCACCTCGGCCGACTCGTGGTCGAGAACCTGCTCGACCG
Source organism: Micromonosporaceae bacterium (assembly GCA_019689695.1). GTDB lineage: Bacteria > Actinomycetota > Actinomycetes > Mycobacteriales > Micromonosporaceae > JADGHA01. Next base: position 9,893 of record JADGHA010000031.1, read on the forward strand.
GGGCGTGCCCGCCACGGAGATCGTCGCGATCGCGAGGAACACGGAGAAGGCCGCCGACCTGGCCGCGCGGGGCGTGGTGGTACGCCACGCCGACTACTCACGGCCGCAGACCCTGCCCGCGGCCCTCGCCGGCGTGCGCCGGCTGCTGCTGGTGTCCGGCAACGAGGTGGGCCAGCGCGTGGCGCAGCACACCGCGGTCATCGAGGCCGCCAAGGCGGCGGGCGTCGAACGGACCGCCTACACCAGCATCCTGCGCGCGGACACCACGGGGAACCCGCTGGCACCGGAACACAAGGCCACCGAAGAGGTCCTGACCGCCTCGGGCATGCCGTACACCCTGCTCCGGCACAGTTGGTACACCGAGGTCTACACCGACCAGCTCCCGCAGTACCTCGAGCGCGGGGAGATCCTCGGCGCGGCCGGCTCCGGCCGGGTCTCCGCCGTGCCGCGCATCGACTACGCCGCCGCAGCGGCTACGGTGCTCACCGGCGACGGGCACGACAACGCGGTGTACGAACTGGGCGGTACGCCCTTCACCTTCCCGGAGCTGGCTGCGGCCATCACCGAAGCCACCGGTACGAAGGTCGTCTACCGCGACCTTCCCGCAGCCGAGTACACCGCCGCGCTGGAGAGCTCCGGCCTCGACGCCGGCTCCGCCCGCTTCGTCGCCGCACTCGACGAGTCGATCGCCCGCGGTGAGCTGGAGACCACGCCAGACACCCTCATCCGTCTCATCGGCCGTCCGACCACGCCACTGGTCGAGGCCGTCCGTATGGCCCACCGCTCCTGACACAGCCATCCGGCGGCGGGCGCTCCCCCGCCGTCGGATGTGCGTCTGGTCAGCGGGTTCGACCTGATCCGGTGGATCCGCCCGACCGAAGGTGGTCGATGAGCTCGCTGAGGTTGGCCGTGGCCATCGCGACGCAGCTGTCCGCGGCGCCGTAGTAGAGCCGCAGCTGGTCGGTCTGCGGGTCGTGGACCAGCCCGGTGGGGAAGATGACGGTGTGCGCGTCGCCAGTCAGTTCGTAGGGCGCGGTCGGGCCGAGGAGCCACTCGTCGCTGCGGTGCAGCACCTGGCTGGGATTGTCGCGGTCGAGCAGGGCGGCGCCCACCCGGTAGATGGGGCCGGCGACCATGTTCTTGACGCCGTGGTAGACGACCAGCCAGCCGGCGTCGGTCTCGATGGGCGGCGGGCCCATGCCCACCCGCACGGCGTCCCACCACGGCCCGGCCCGGGAGGCCAGCACCGGCTGTGCGCCGGTCCACGCGCGCAGGTCGGTCGAGCGGGACAGCCAGATGTCGGCGCTGCCGGAGGTGGACGACACCGGCCGGTGGAACAGCAGGTAGTGGCCGTTGACCCGGCGGGGCAGCAGGCACGCGTTCTTGTCCTCAGGTGGCAGCGCCACGCCCAGCGACCGGGTCTTGACGAAGTCGGTGGTGGCGGCGAGCGCGACGCAGGGACCCTTCGGACCGTACGCGGTGTAGGCGATCAGCCAGGCGTCCAGCTCGTCCATGCGGGTGATGCGCGGATCTTCCGCGCCCCACATGCTGATCGGATCGTCGGGGTCGCCGGCGATGAGCGGGCGGTCGTCGATGCGCCATCCGGAGACCCCGTCGGCGCTGCGCGCCACGGTGAGGTGGGAGATTCCGCGGCGATCTTCGACCCGGCACAGCAGCACCGTCTCGCCGTCGGCCACGGTCGCCGCCGGGTTGAACACCGCGTTGACCGGGTAGGGCCAGTCGGCGGCGGTCAGCAACGGGTTGGCGGGACTGCGGGTGAACAGGTCAGCAGATCTGCTCATAGACCCGAAGGTAGTCGTCGACCATCCGATCGGCACCGAACCGGCCGGCGGCGACCTGGTGGATTTCCGCACGGTCCAGGCGGACCGCCCGCCGCACCGCGTCCGCGGCGGCCTCGATGCCATCGACCAGGTACCCGGTGCGGCCCGGTTCGACCAGTTCCGGCATCGCGCCCCTGGGGTACGCGATGACCGGCGTCCCGCAGGCCATGGCCTCCACCACGGAGAGCCCGAACGGCTCCGCGAAGCCGATCGGGTGCAGCAGCGCGGCGGCGCCGCCGAGCAGCCGCGCCCGCTCGGCCGGTCCGACGTTGCCGGCGTACCTGACGCGCTCACCGTCGATGTGCGGTACGACCCGCTCGGCGTGGTAGGCGGCGTCGTGCACCGGTCCGGCGATGACCAGCGGCCGGCCGGCGCGCCGGGCGATTTCGATGGCGTCCGCGGTGCCCTTGTCGGGGTGGATGCGCCCGAAGGCCAGCAGGTACTCCTCCGGGTCCGGGCGGAACGGGAACTGGTCCAGGTTGATGCCGTGGTACACGGTCGCGACGTACGGCAGGCCGGCCGCCCGGTCCGCATCCGATATGGACACGAACCGGGCGCCGTAGCGGGCCGCGGACCGGTACGCGGGCAGGATCCCCGGCGAGGAGAAGCCGTGGACGGTGGTGAGCAACGGCGCCCGGCACAGCTGTGCCATGGCCAGCGGTAGCCAGTCCAGGTGGTTGTGCACCAGGTCGTACTCCCCGCTGCGGCTCAGGCAGTGCCCGACGTGCAGCCCTTCCCAGATCCGCCCGTCCATGCCGCCGTCCGGCCCATACGGGTGGGGGCAGACGCCGTCCAGCCTGGCCGCGGTGACCGAGTCCAGCGTGGCGAACAAGGTGACCTCCACGCCGCGGGCGACCAGCCCGTCGGCGAGCAGGGCGACGACCTGCTCCCACGGCCCGTACGCCAGCGGCGGGGTCCGCCAGGTGATCGGCCCGAGCAGGGCTACTCTCACGCGACGCCTCCGCTGGCAGCCCGGACAGCGGTCCGGGCAGTCGTCCGGGCGGTCGTCCGGGCAGCGGCGGTCCGGTGCCGGGGAAGCAGGCCGGCGCCGGCGACGGCCAGCAGGGACTGGTGGTACGCCAGTGTGGACTCAGCGCCCATGTTGACGTTGACGCTGCGCTCCTTCAACCCGTCGTGGCAGCCGCCGCTGGCCGGGTCGTAGAGCGGCACGCCGGCGCGGTTCGCACCGTGGAACCACGCATGCGCGCGGGAGGCGAGCCGGGCGTACCGGTCTTCGCCGGTCTGCCGCCACGCCAGCACCAGCGCCTCGACCACGGCGGCCGCGTCCAGGGGCTGCTCGTCGCCCTCGTCGTCCACCCGGCTGCCCGGCGCCCGCCAGGCGTTGCCGACACAGCGCAGCATCGGCTCAGGGCCGGCGAGACCGACCTGGCCCAGATACCAGTCGAGTGTGGATAGTCCACGGCGGACCATGGCGGCGTCGCCGAGCGCGGCGCCGGCGGCGAGCAACGCCTGGGGCAGCCGGGCGTTGTCGTAGGTCAGCTGCGGCTCGAACCAGCACCAGCCGGGCGCCGCGGCGTCGGCCGCCATCAGCCGCTCGGCGGCCGAGCGCAGTACCCGCCGGTGCTGCCCGTCGGGCAGCGCGGCCAGGCCGAGCACGGCGTACGCGGTGGAGCGCAGGAAGGCGAGCCGGTCCACCATCGGCGCCACGCGGTCCAGCAGGACCCGGGCGCGGTGCGGCGAAGGACCGGCGGCGATGATGCCCAGCGCCCACACCGCCCGGCCGACGTGGTCGCCCAGGTGCGGCCGGTCCCGCCAGTGGCCGTCCACACTGCGCAGGTTGTGCATCCCGCCCGGGCGTATCGCCGCGGCCAGGAACGTCAGGCAAGTGGCGATCCAGTCCGGCTCCGTGCGCAGGCCGGCCGCGACGATGCCGAGCCGGGCGACGTCGTCCACGCAGTACCCGGACGCCGGGTCGGGCTCGTCGCCACGGGCGAACTGGATGATCCCGGTGGCGTCGGTCAGCCGCCGCAGGTGGTCCAGTCGCGCGGCCGGCGCCGGAGCGGACGGGCCGGTGGCCCGGTGCGCCGCCAGGGAAGCGGCGCGCGTGGTGGCCGCACCGCGCTGGCGGACCCGGGCGGCCGGGGCCAGGACGGTGGCGAGCCGGGCAGCCACCGCCGGCCACATCAGTGTGCCGCCCCGCTCGCCCGCGACACGCCGCGCCCTGGCCAGGGCTTCAGGGTCGGCCAGCAGGCCGGAGATGCCGGCAGCCAGTGCCTCGGGATCGCCGCACGGGACGAGCACGCCCGGCGCACTCCCGTCGTCCGCCGGGGCCAGCAGGTCCTCCGCGTACCGGTAGGTGGTGGACACCACCGGGCAGCCGGCGGCGACCGCGAAGGTCAGGGTGCCGGAGCAGATCTGCTCGCTGGACAGGTACGGGGTGACGTACAGGTCGGTCCGGGCGAGCAGAGCGGACAGCTCAGCGTCGGTCAGGAACGTGTCGATGAACCGCACGTGGTCCGCCACGCCCAGCCGCTCGGCGAGTGCCACCAGGCTCTGCCGGTACCGCTCGCCGTTGCGGCGCACCTCTTCGGGGTGGGTCGCGCCGGCGATCAGGTACCGCACGTCAGGATGCCGGCCCACCACGTCGGGCAGCGCGGCGAGCGCCACCTCCAGCCCTTTGCCTGGACCGATCAGCCCGAACGTGGCCAGCACCCGGCGTCCGGCCTGTTCCGCGAGCGTGGCCGCGACCGCCGGGCTCAGCGCCGCGGAGTCCACGGTGGACCTGAGTATCTCCGGTGCGCCGTGCGGGACCACCACGATCCGGTCCGGCGTGCCGATGCCGGCCTGCGCAAGCAGCCGGCGCGCGGTCTCGGTGAACACGGTGACCCTGGCCGCGCCGGCACACAGGCGGCGCAGCACCATCTCCTGCCCGGGGCTCGGGTCGCCGAGCACGGTGTGCAGGGTCACCGCGTACGGCACGTTCAGCTCCACCAGGCGATCGGCGAGCGCCAGCACATGCGCGCCGTCGGGCCCGCCGAAGATGCCGTACTCGTGCTCGATCAACACCAGGTCGCAGCCGCCGGCTGCGATCTCGTCGGCGGCACGCCGGTAGTCGGCCGCACGGTCCTGGTGGATCACCACCCGCACCGGCGGCCCGTACCGCAGTCCTTCGCGGTCGACGGCGCACAGGTCCACCCGCCAGCTCGGCGCGGCCACCCGCAGCGCCGCCACCAGGTCCTGTGAGTATGACGCCAGCCCACACCGCCGGGGTGGGACCGTCGACACCACCGCCAGGCGCAGCCGGCCCGGCACGATCCGCCGGCTCCGGCCCGCGGCCACTCCCCGCAAACCCGCCATCCATCACCTGCCAGTCGCCACACCAGCGGGGGAGACAGCGGCTCGGACGCACGCCCTCCACACCGCACGTACGAGTTGCCGGGACGAAGGTTAGTCAAGCCGAGCTGGCACTCTCAAGCATCGAGTGCCAACGCGCGTCGGCCCAGACCGGGGCGCCGCGCCGGCCCCAGATGTGAGGTGGCTCACACCAGATCTCGGCGTCCCGGGGGCCGGTGCTATACCGGTACTAGCACTCTCCTGGCCAGAGTGCTAACGCCCGGGTTGGCCGGTGCGACCCTGCCGGGGTCGGTCGTCGCGGGCACCGTCCCGATCCGGGTACATCGGTATTCGCGAGAGGGAGACCAATGCCAGCCAAGGTGATCGCATTCGACGAGCAGGCCCGCCGCGGCCTGGAACGCGGCATGAACACCCTGGCCGACACGGTGAAAGTCACACTCGGCCCGAAGGGCCGCAACGTCGTACTCGAGAAGAAGTGGGGTGCTCCCACCATCACCAACGACGGGGTGAGCATCGCCAAGGAGATCGAGCTCGAGGATCCGTGGGAGAAGATCGGCGCCGAGCTGGTCAAGGAGGTCGCCAAGAAGACCGACGACGTGGCCGGTGACGGCACCACGACGGCGACCGTCCTGGCCCAGGCGCTGGTCCGCGAGGGCCTGCGCAACGTCGCGGCCGGTGCGAACCCGATGGCCCTGAAGCGGGGCATCGAGTCCGCCGTGTCGGCCGTCGCCGAGGAGCTGGCCAAGCTCGCCAAGGACATCGAGACCAAGGAGCAGATCGCCTCGACCGCGTCGATCTCCGCCGGTGACCCCACCGTCGGTGAGATCATCGCCGAGGCGATGGACAAGGTCGGCAAGGAAGGCGTCATCACCGTCGAGGAGAGCAACACCTTCGGCCTGGAGCTGGAGCTCACCGAGGGCATGCGCTTCGACAAGGGGTACATCTCCGCCTACTTCTGGACCGACCCGGAGCGGATGGAGGCCGTCCTCGACGACCCGTACATCCTCATCGTCAACAGCAAGATCTCGGCGGTGAAGGACCTGCTCCCGGTGCTGGAGAAGGTCATGCAGGCGGGCAAGCCGCTGCTGATCATCGCCGAGGACGTGGAGGGCGAGGCGCTGGCCACCCTGGTGGTCAACAAGGTGCGCGGCACCTTCAAGTCGGTCGCGGTGAAGGCGCCCGGCTTCGGCGACCGCCGCAAGGCGATGCTGCAGGACATGGCGATCCTGACCGGTGGCCAGGTGATCAGCGAGGAGGTCGGCCTCAAGCTGGACGCGGTCGGGCTCGACCTGCTCGGCCGGGCCCGCAAGGTCGTGGTGACCAAGGACGAGACCACGATCGTGGACGGCGCCGGTGACGCCGAGCAGATCCAGGGCCGGGTGAACCAGATCCGGGCCGAGATCGAGAAGAGCGACTCCGACTACGACCGGGAGAAGCTGCAGGAGCGGCTGGCCAAGCTGGCCGGCGGCGTCGCGGTGATCAAGGTCGGCGCGGCCACCGAGGTCGAGCTGAAGGAGCGCAAGCACCGGGTCGAGGACGCGGTGCGCAACGCGAAGGCCGCCGTCGAGGAGGGCATCGTGCCCGGCGGTGGGGTGGCGCTGGTCCAGGCCGGCAAGACCGCCTTCGACAAGCTGGACCTCTCCGGCGACGAGGCGACCGGGGCCCAGATCGTCAAGATCGCCCTGGACGCTCCGCTGCGCCAGATCGCGATCAACGCCGGCCTCGAGGGCGGCGTCGTGGTGGACAAGGTGAAGACGCTGCCGGCGGGGCAGGGCCTGGACGCCAACACCGGCGAGTACGTCGACATGCTCTCCGCCGGCATCATCGACCCGGCGAAGGTGACCCGCTCGGCGCTGCAGAACGCCGCGTCCATCGCCGGCCTGTTCCTGACCACCGAGGCCGTGGTGGCGGAGAAGCCGGAACCGGAGAAGCAGCCCGCCGGGGCGGGCGCCGGCGGTGGCGGCATGGACATGTAGCCACCGGTGGGCTCCGGCCACGGCCGCCCGGCCCCCCCCCCGCCCCCCTCCGGCGAA
>JADGHA010000518.1 GCA_019689695.1 Micromonosporaceae bacterium
AACCTACGCCTTCGTGGGCAGCGTCATTTGTGTATAAGAGCCAGACCCCGGGGGCCGGGGCCGCGGCCATGTCCGCGACGTGATCGCCCACATAGATCGAGACCGCATGCTCGACCAGCGCCCGGGTCTTGCCCTCCGCCCAGGCGAGGCCGGCCACGGCGTCCACCGCCAGGCCGAGCCGGTCCAGGTGCAGCCGGGCCAGCTCGGTCTTCTTGGCGGTGATCACCACCAGCCGGCCGCCGGCCGCGCGGACCGCGGCGAGCGCGTCGCGGGCGCCCGGCAGCGGCTGGCACGGCTCGATCGCGCAGGTCGGGTAGAGCAGCCGGAAGGCGGCCGCGGCCGCAGCCACCTCGCTGGCGGGGAACCATTGGGCGATCTCCCACTCCAGCGGCGGGCCGAGGCGGGCCACCGCGGCATCGGCGTCCACGTACACGCCGGTCTGCTCGGACAACGCCCGGAAGGCGGCGGCGATGCCGGGCCGGGTGTCGATCAGGGTCATGTCCAGGTCGAACCCGACGACGAGCATGACGGCCCTATTCGTGCTGGTACCGCAGCCGCTCCACGGGCAACGGAACAGCGAGGTCGTCGCCGAACGGCGAGGGACCGCCGGGACGGTCGAAGGCGATCTCGCTGACCGGCAGCCGTTCGCGCCGCCGTGGCGGCTGGTCCGTCTGGTCGGGCGCGGGCGGCTCGGGCGGTGGGGTCTGGCTCACGGTGATCAGTTTCGCACGCCCGGCCGAGACGCGGCAGCGGGCCGCGGCGGCTAGCGTGGAGAGGCGATGGGCACCACACTCGCCGACCACCTCCGCGGCCTGCCCGACGAGGAGCTGGCTACGCTGCTGCGGCTGCGCCCGGACCTGGTCGTGCCGGTGCCGTCCGACGTGTCCGCGCTGGCCGTACGCGCCCAGTCTCGGGTATCCGTGGCCCGGGCGCTGGACGGGCTGGACCAGTTCCACCTCGAGGTGCTGGATGCGCTGCGGCTGAGCCGGGACGCCGACTCCGGCTGCGCCTCGCTCGACGCGGTACTCGCGCTCGTCGCCGCGGACAAGTCAGGCACCACGCCGGCCGAGGTCCGCCAGGCCGTGTCGCGGCTACGGGCGCTGGCGCTGGTCTACGGTCCGGACACCGCGCTGCGCGTGGTCGGCGGCGTGGACGAGGTCACCTCGCCGTACCCGGCGGGGCTGGGCCGGCCCGCGGCGGACCTGGCCGCGGGTTCGGCGAGCCTGTGCGCCGATCCGGCGCGGCTGCGGCGCACCCTGCTCGCCGCGCCGCCGCCGGCGCGGGCGGTGCTGGACCGGCTCGCGGCCGGTCCGCCGGTCGGGACGGTCAGCACCGGGCTGAGCGAGCGCGACAACCCGGTCCGCTGGCTGGTCGACCACGAGCTGCTGGTGGCCACGGCCGGCCCGGGGGGCGAGACGGTGGAGCTGCCTCGCGAGATCGGCCTGTTGCTGCGTCGCGAGACCGGGCCGCTCGGCGGGCTGCACCCGCGCCCGCCGGCGCTGGACGGCGCGGACCGGCGGGATGCGAAGGCCGCCGACCTGGCCGGCGCCGGGCAGGCGATGGAGCTGGTCCGGTACGCCGAGGCGGTGCTGGAGGCGCTGGCCGCCGAACCGCCGTCGGTGTTGCGCTCCGGCGGCCTCGGCGTGCGCGACCTGCGCCGGCTGGCCAAGGCCACCGGGCTGGACGAGCCGACCACCGCCCTGGTGCTGGAGGTGGCGTACGCGGCCGGGCTGGTCGGCGCTGACGAGCATTTCCTGCCGACCGCGAGCTACGACACCTGGCGGTCGGCGACGATCGCGCAGCGGTGGGAGCGGCTGGCCCGGGCGTGGCTGGCGATGCCCCGGCGGGTCGGCCTCATCGGCCGGCGCGATGACCGGGACCGGCCGATCACCCCGCTCGCGCCGGAGGCCGAGCGGGCCGCGGCGCCGGCCGTCCGCTGGATGGCGCTGGCTGGGCTGGCCGGGCTGGAGGCCGGCACCGCTCCCTCGGTCGACGCCATGCTCGCCCTGCTCGCGTGGCAGGCACCGCGACGGGTCCGCGGGCGCGAGGAGAGCATCCGCGAGGCGCTGGCAGAGGCGGCCCAGCTCGGCGTGACCGGGCTCGGCGCGCTCACCTCGTACGGCCGCCTGCTGGTGACCCCGCCGCCGGAGCGGGACGAGGATCCGCTCGGCCTGGGCGTGGAGGATCTCGCCGACGACGCCCCGGACGGGCCGGCGGCGGCGCTCGACGCCCTGCTCCCGCCCCCGGTCGACCACCTGCTGGTCCAGGCGGACCTGAGCGTCGTGGTGCCGGGCCCGCCCGAGCCCGCGCTCGCCGCCGAGCTGGCCCTGGTGGCCGAGCCCGAGTCGGCCGGCGGGGCGACCGTGTACCGGATTACGCCGGCGAGCGTGCGGCGGGCGCTGGACGCCGGCTTCGCCGCCGACGACCTGCACAACCTGTTCGCCCGCCGGTCGCGCACCCCGGTGCCGCAGGGGCTGAGCTACCTGGTCGACGACGTGGCGCGCCGGCACGGCGGGCTGCGCGCCGGATCGGTCGCCAGCTACCTCCGCAGCGACGACGAGGCGCTGCTCGCCGAGGTGATGGCCGACCGGCGGCTCGCCGGGCTCGGGCTGCGCCGGCTCGCTCCGACCGTGCTGGTATCGCCGTGCCCGGCCGGGCGGCTGGTCAACGCGCTCCGGGAGGCGGGGTACGCGCCGGTGCCCGAGGACGCGGGCGGCGCGGCGCTGCTGATCCGCCCGAAGGCCCGCCGGGCGCCGGCCCGTGCCCCGGTGACCATGCGCGTCGCGGATCCGTTCGGCCTTCCCGAGCCGGCCTGGGGGCTGGGCCCGAAGGGCAGGGGGG
>JADGHA010000519.1 GCA_019689695.1 Micromonosporaceae bacterium
TCGTCGGCAGCGTCTGATGTTTATAAGAGACAGCACACCTTCTCTGAAGTCGGGCCGGTCCGGCGCGTTCTCCGACGTTGGCCGGGCCGGCGCGCCGGACCGGCCAACGTCGGAGAAGGTGAGTCATGACCCCACCCGCGCACGGCAACACGCCGAACACCGCCGCCCGGGCGTCCTGCCGGGTGTTTGGCTGAGCACCCGGTAGAAGACGGGTCACCACGAGCCCGTGCCTATCGTCGAGCCGACCCGCTGGCCGGGCTGCCGGGCACCCCGGGCACCGCGGCGCATGGCCCGGGACGCTTGTGCCTCCTTCGTCACAGTTCCGCCACCGTGGCCTCCCCTGCGGCATGCTTCGCGATTAATCTGACAGTGACTCTCAATTGGAGGTAACTGTCATGAAGGACCGCCGCTGGTGGGCCCTCGCCGCGATGGTGCTCGCCGCGCTGACCATCGGCTTCGACGTGACGATCCTCAACGTCGCGCTGCCCACCCTCGCCGCGGACATCCACGCCAGCACCAGCGAGCTGCAGTGGATCGTGGACGCGTACGTCCTGGTCTTCGCCGGTCTCCTGCTCCCCGCCGGAGCGGTCGGCGACCGGTACGGGCGGCGGCGGCTCATCGTGATCGGCCTCGGCCTGTTCGGAATCGCGTCGGCGGTGGCCACGTACACCAAAGACCCGACCCAGCTGATCGCGATCCGGTCGGTGATGGGCATCGGCGCCGCGATCCTCACGCCGGTGACGCTGTCCGTACTGCCGGTCCTGTTCCCCGCCGACGCCGACCGGCGCAAGGCGCTCGCCGCGGTCACCGCGGCGGCCGGGCTCGGCATCCCGCTCGGCCCGTTGGTCGGCGGGTACCTGCTGGATCACTTCTGGTGGGGCTCGGTGTTCCTGGTCAACGTGCCGATCGCGGTTGTCGCCCTGGTCGCCGCGGCGGTGCTGATCCCCGAGTCGCGGGATCCGAGCGCGCGGCCGATCGACCTGCCGGGTGCGGTGCTGTCCACCCTGGGCCTGGTCGCCGTCGTCTACGGGATCATCGAGGTGCCCTCGCGCGGCTGGGCCGACGGCGTCACCCTGTCGTCCCTCCTGGCGGGTGGCGTCATTCTGGTCGGCTTCGTGGCCTGGCAGGCCCGCGCCCGGCACCCGATGGTCGACCTGGGACTGCTCGGCAACAGGAGCTTCCTCTGGGGTTCATTCGCCGCAACGGTGGGCAGCTTCGCGCTGTTCGGATTGTTCTTCGTGCTCCCCCAGTACCTGCAGGAGGTGCGCGGGGCGGACGCGTTCGGCACCGGGCTGCGGCTGCTGCCGATGATGGCCGGGCTGATCGTCGCCGCCCGGGCCAGCGAGCAGGTCGTCGGCAGGCTGGGCAGCACGATGCCGGCCGCGGGCGGGCTGGTGGTGATCGCGGCCGGGCTCGGTTGGGGCGCCACCACCGAGGCCGGCACGGGCTACGGCACGGTGGCGAGCTGGCTGACGGTGATCGGCTTCGGCACCGGCCTGTCCCTGACCGCGGCGGTGGACGCGATGCTCAGCGCCCTGCCGCCGGAACGGGCCGGAGTCGGCACCGGCCTGTCCCAGACGCTGCGCCAGGTCGGCGGCGCACTCGGGGTGGCCGTCCTGGGCAGCGTGCTCGCCGGCGCCTACCACGCCCACCTCCCCGCCGGCACGCCTCAGGCTGCCCGCGACTCGGTGGCCGGCGCGGTGGCGGCCGCCGCCCGGCTGGGCGACCCGGTCCTGCTCACCGCCGCCCGGCAGGCATACCTGGACGCGATGTCCGCGGTGCTGGTCGTCTGCGCGGTGGTCGCCGCCGCCGGGGCCGTGCTGACCGCGGCACTGCTACCCGGCCGTGGGCCGCACCGGGCGACCGAGGAACAATCACGGCATGAGCTCGCCCGGCCTACGTGAGCGCAAGAAGCAGAAGACCCGCTGGTCGATCCAGGAGCATGCGCTGCGGCTGTTCCGGGAGCAGGGGTACGACCAGACCACAGTGGACCAGATCGCGGCGGCGGCCGAGGTCTCACCCAGCACGTTCTTCCGCTACTTCAAGACCAAGGAGGACGTCGTACTGCTGGACGAGTACGACCCGGTGCTGGAGAAGCTGTTCATCTCGGCGCCGGAGGATCTAGCACTGATCCCTGCGCTACGGCACGCGGTACGGAAAGGGCTCGGTGGGCTGGTCGGCGAGGAGCGGGAGAAGATGCTGCAACGCACCGACCTGATGATGGGCGTGCCGGCACTGCGGATGCGGCTGGTGGACAACCTGATCGGCGCCACCGAGCTGCTGGCGTCGGCAGCGGCGAAGCGGACCGGCCTGCCCGCGACCGACTTCCGCCTGCGCACCTTCGCCGGCGCCTGCATCGGAGCGATGCTCACCGCGCTCTTCGAGTGGATGGACACCGATCGCTCCGAAGACATCACCGACCTGATCGACCGGGCGCTCGCCGAGCTGGAGGCGGGCTGGGCTTAGTCCACGTCGGACAGCCGCCGGCCCGTCTCCCGGCAGGCCCGCAGGGCCGCCCGCGCGTACTCCGGGTTGGCCCCGGCGAGGCCACATGCGGGCGTCACCACCACCTGGTCGGCCACAGTGGACGGCGGGAAGCCGAGGCGGCCCCACAGCCCGCGCACCCGGTCGGCGACCTCCGCCGACGACGGCGGCCGGGCGTCCTGCGGGGCCGTTGCCGCGACGGCGCCGGCGAACAGGCCGAGCCCGGCGTCGAGCGCCTCACCGAGCGGGTCGAGGTCCTCGACCAGCGCGAGGTCCAGCCCGACCGCGACCGCGCCCGCCGACCGGATCAGGTCGACCGGCGCGCGCGGCGCGCAGCAGTGCACCAC
>JADGHA010000520.1 GCA_019689695.1 Micromonosporaceae bacterium
CCCCGGACCCGTCCAGGGGTCGCCCCGGGCGCCCGCCCCGAGCGAGCCGGCTCGGCCTGGCCGTCCGGGGGCTCCTCGCCACGGGACGGCGCCCCGTCGGTCTCCGCCATCGGCGACGACGCTGCCGTCGCCGATGGGGCCTCGGACGGCGAGGTTGCCTTCGACGCCGCGGCATTCGCCGATGCCACCACGCTCGAGGAGGACAGGGTGCCCGACGGCGACACCGCGCCCGCAGGCATCCGAGCGGCGATGTTGCTCACCACTGGCTGAGGCGTTTCGACGCCGCCCGCGCTGCCCTGTCCGGCCTGCTCGCGCTCACGACGCCGGGCGTCGGGCTCGGACTCCGCCCGGTCAGCCGGTTCGGCCCGCTCCCCGGACTCCGCCCGCTCCCCGGACTCCGCCCGCTCCCCGGACTCGGCCCGCTCAGCCGGCTCGGCCCGCTCCCCGGACTCCGCCCGGGCGCGCTCGGCCTGCTCCTCGGCCGCCGCCTGCCGCGCGGCCTCGCGGATAGCGGCCGCCTGAGCCGCGGCCTCGGCGAGCATGTGCTCCGTACGGGCCATGGCCGAGGCGACCAGCCGCTCGTGCTGGGCGGCGGCCGCCTCGAGCAGCTCCTCGGCGTCGCGGCGCGCCTTGCGGCAGTACTCCTCGGCCCGCGCCACCGCCTCCTTGCGCGAGTTCAGCAACCGTGTCCAGCGCTCCTCTTCCTCCTGCAGCCACCGCCGGTGCTCCTCGAACTCGGCGACCGCCCGGCTGTGCTGCTCACGGGTCGACGACAGCTCCGCCTCCGTGCGCTCCCGCAACTCGTGCGCGGACGCGGTGGCCGCCCGCAGGATCTCCTCGGCCTCAGCGTGCGCGTGCTCCAGGATCTGCTCGACCCGCGGCCCGAGGTGGCGGAACGCGATCGTGTCGTCGACCGTCGGCCGGCGACGCAGCTCGGCGATCTCCTCGTGGGCGCGGTCGAGCTGCTCGGCGAGCCGGCGCATCTCGCGCGTCAGCTCGTCGTGCGCGACCCGCGCCGCCTCGACCTGGGCCTGCATGTAGCGCGCCCACCGGTCCACCTCACGGGTGTCGTAGCCACGAAAACCGACCCGGAACGCGGGCGGCACGGGGTCGAACGGTGGGTCCGCCGGCGCACCGGCGGGGACTGCGGGCAGGCTGGTGCTGGGCCGGCTGGTGTCAGGGGGACGGCTCGCGTCGCTGGGCCGACTGGTGTCGCTGGGCCGACTGGTGTCGCTGGGCCGGCTGGCGTCGCTGGATCGGCTGGTGTCCGTGGGCAGGCCGGAATGGCTCGCGCCGGGCTCCGGCGCGGGCGCCTTGGTTGACATCGAAGACGTTCCTCCTGGGGATGGCACGCGGCCGCGGACGGGGTGTGGCGTGTCGGGCGGCCGTCAGCCGCGGTTCGCGCCGGGGACGGCCGGGGAAGGTGCCGGGACCGGAGAGGTGGGCAACTCGATCGGCGGCTGTCCCGCCGGTTCGTCGGTCGGCACCGGACCAGCCGCCGGCTGCACCGCTTCACTGTCCATACCAGACGGTCGGCGCCCGTCGGTGCTGTCCACACCAGACGGCCCGCGACCGTCGGCGCTGTCCATGCCGGACAATCCGGGACCGTCCACAGGAGATCGTTCGGCCCGCGGCGGCCCGCCCGCCGCTGTTTTCCCGGCCGGCGCCTTCTCCACGGAAGCCTTCCCCACCGGGGCCTTCCCCACCGGGGCCCGGGCCGCCGACGCCTTCCCGACGGGCGCCCGCCCGGCCGGTGCCGCCACCGCCTCCGGCCGGGCGCCGTCCGGCCCGGGCTGGGCTGCGCGGTCACCCCCTCGCTCACCCGGCGCGCCGCGCTGGGCGGTCGCCTGTAGCCGGGCCACGTGCTTCTCCGCCGCCGCCCGCACCTGCGCCGCGTACTGCTCGGCCTGCTGCCGCATCAGCGTGGCCTCCTGTTCGGCCGCGGCGATCGTCTGGCTCGCGCGCTGCTCGGCCGCGGCGATCGTCTGCCTCGCGCGCTGCTCGGCCGTGGCGAGCGTCTGGTTCGCCCGTTGCTCGGCCGCGGTCCGGGTCTGGCGCGCGTGGGTCTCCGCCTCCTCGCGGGTCTCGCGGGCGTACTCCTCCGCCGAGTGGCAGATCGTCGCCGCGTCCTGCTCGGCCCGCTCCCGGAGGGCGTCGGCGGTCGCTGCGGCCTCGGCCTTGATCCGGTCCGCCTGGGCGGTGGCGTCCTCGAGCATCTGACGCGCCTCCGCCTGGGCCTGCGAGATCAGCTCCTCGGCCTCGGCCCGAACCTTGCGCGCGTACGCCTGACCCTCCGACACCTCGACCCGCACGGCCTCCAGCCGCTTGGCGATCGCGTTCTCTTCCTCGGCCCGCCGCGCCTGCTGGCTCTCCTCGTACTCGCGGACCATCCGGTTGAACTCGTCGGTGATCTTCACCCGTTCGGCCGCGACGGCGGCGCGCTCCTCGGCCAGGCTCTCCGCGGCCGCGCTCCGGATCGCCTCGGCCTCGCGCTCCGCCTCGGCGAGGATCTGCTCCACGCGTGGGCCGAGGTGGCGGAACGAGATCTTGTCGTCCAGCTTCGGCCGGCGCCGCAGCTCCACCAGCTCGGCGTGCGCCTGGTGCAGCTGGTCGGTCAGCGTCCGAATCCGCGCCGCGAGCTCGTTGCGCTCGGCGATCGCCGCCTGCAGCTGGGTCTCGGTGATCTGCGCGTACTGGTCGACCTCCCGCCGGTTGTAGCCGCGGAAGGTCAGGGTGAACGTCGGCTCGGTCTCCAACGGGGAGTGCAGCCGCAGGTTGTCTGGTTCACGGCCCATGCCGGTCATGGTC